>JACDFO010000042.1 GCA_013815785.1 Candidatus Saccharimonadota bacterium
GCACTCCAATCTGTTCAAGAGTTTTCTCAAATTGCTGCACAACACCCTGAACGCCTTTGACATAGTCGTTCTTTTCAAGGCCTTTTGGTATGTGCTTTAAAGAGCGTTCAAAATTATCAATAACCGGCAACAGGTCGCGGACAACGTTGGCTTTGACTAAATTCTTCAGCCCACCAATCTGCTCTTCGTGGCGACGGCGGATGTTGGCACTATCGGCACGTTCACGCTGAAGCGCCTCGGTAATTTCAGCAACTTTTTGCTCGTATTGAACTAAGGTTGGCTTTTTACTCATATAGTACCTCCTCTAGCGATTTGCCTGCACGGGTAACCAAGCTCATAACATCCCGGTACTGTTGTCTGGTCGGTCCAAGAACTCCAATATAGCTATGGTCACTATACGGGCTGCGGAATCGGCTGATAATCAGACTTACGTTGGCACTGCGACCAATCGGGTTCTCTGCACCTATATATACGCTTAATGGTTCATTGGGAGCGGCCTCTCGTAACCATGGTTCTAAATTGTCTAATAATCTGGCCACTTGCTGCACCTGTGCACCACCTATAAACTCTGGTTGACCGAATAAATTGGACAGGCCACTCATGTAAAGCTGGTTACCGATTGTAGCTAGCCCAAGATTATGCGTAAGTTCTACTAAGGTATCGACCGCGTTACGAATCGTACGTTCTGGCAAGCCACCACTTTCTACCCGAGCGGTTAAGGCACGTTCGGCGCGACGTTCCGTGGGAATGTCTGTCGCTTCATTAATACCATTCACGTAACACCTATAGCCTTTATCTGTCGGTACGCGACCAGCGCTGGTGTGAGGTTGCTTAATAAAGCCCATTCGTTCGAGTTCTACCATTTCGGCACGGATAGTTGCAGAAGAGACGTTAAAAGCCTTAGCCAATAGCGAAGATCCCACGGGGCTAGCCACCTCGGCGTACTGCTCCACTACTGCTCGTAAAATTGCGGCTTGTCTCTCTGTCATAGCAATCATCCTTATCAAGTGCTAATTATAATAAATCTGGCACTCAGGTGTCAAGAGTGCCAGTATTTTTTGTCTCAGGGGTGAGCAGCCCGAGACTTGGATTTAATCCAAGCTCGGCGCGTTGAGAGGGGATGTTCCCCTCTCAAAGTTTTTCAAGAGTGCTAATTGTTTTGTCGCCCAACCCAAACTTATATACAATGAGCCGATGGATACACAAAGTGATGAGGCGGTTGAACATATCAAGGATTGGCTCGGATGTGGTTCAATCAACATCTTTGGACTGCCTTTTGCTGGGAAAGACACACATGGCCGCGAACTTGCAGAGCTTCTTGGTGCTCAACTGATAGGTGGGGGTGAAATCATTAGAAGCAAGATTACACCACAACATATGAAAGACCATATCGCAGAAGGAAAACTTACGCCTACGGATGAATATTTAGCACTTATGCTACCTTATTTTGAGCAGGAAAGGCTCAAAGACTTGCCTCTTGTTCTAAGTTCTGTCGGGCGATGGTTCGGTGAGCAAACACATGTAATGAATGCGGCGCAAGCTTCTGGACACCCACTCAAGGCAGTACTTTTTTTGGATATAACAGTAACGGAGCTTTACAAGCGCTGGGAAGCATCCTTAAAGATACAAGACCGTGGCAAAAGACACGACGACGCCGAGCATATTTTGGAAACTCGTATAGAAGAATTTCAAACTAAAACTTTGCCAGTAATAGATTATTATCGAAATGAAGGTCTGCTTATACCTATCTCAAGCGAAGGTACGCAAGCAGAAACTCTGACAACAATCTTAAACGAACTAGGAACTTATTCTAAAAAGGCAACGAACGTGGAACCTGTGTCTCAAAACCTCTAAGAAAACACTGGAAATTTTTGACAGGTTATTTGCTGTTTGTAAATGACCGAGTGTTTTTATGAGGTTTTGAGACTCAGGTTCCTCACTGTTGCACACACAAGACCCTACAGATTTACTTTAATATCAGAGACTCCTAGATTTGCTCGGTTAATTGCATTAGGCCTATCGTTATCATCCGTTTTGGGCTTTGGGTCGTTGGTGGGCTTGGATTTATCTAACTGCTGGGTATTATCAACAGTTTTTTCTTCCTGCTCCTTCGCCGTTGGTACTAAGGGAGCTTGAAGACCTACAGGCTGAAACGAAGGCGTACTCGCTGAAACAATGGATGTACCTTGTTTGTTTTGCCCTGCGGCAATTTTTCTATCGCCTATTTGCTTAACTGCTCTTGCTCCTAGAAATACAAAAAGTAATAAACCCACCGTAATCATTCCATAGTCAACAGCCTTACGATATTTTGGCAATTCTATATTCTGTTCGTTGTTCATATTCGCCCCGTATTTAGTTTTGGTTTGAATAGAATAACTAGTACATAAAAAAATATCTGTTAAATATTTAACAGTACAACTATTAGTTTAGTTTTTTGTATGCAGCGCCGGTAGCAAGTAGTAATATCACCCCTGTTACTAAAAGTATCCATGGATTATTTACAAACAAATCAACTCGATCTATCAGTTTTTCAAACCCATATAGAACTGCAACTAGCCCAAAAGTTGCCGCCAATCCAAAGAACAAAGGAAATCGCTGAGCAGCAGACTCTCGCCGTTTTGTAGCTTGGCCCAGAAAACGCTCTTCGGCTTTGACTACCTGGGAAATTGGGACAAATGTTTTGTGTTCATCATTGCTCATAGTTAGTCTCTCTTCAACATGACTGTAAACGCTTCGGCTGGGATGTCAACCTTGCCAAACTTTTTCATTCGGGTTTTGCCTTTTTTCTGCTTAGCTAGTACTTTTTTCTTACGTGATACATCGCCGCCATATAGTCCTGTTGTTACATCTTTTCGGTATGCGCTTATATCTTCGCGGGCAATAAATTTTCCACCGATTCCCGCTTGTAATGACACTTGGAAGTTTTGGCGCGGAATCACATCTTTGAGTTTTTCCACGATTTGACGTCCCAGACTTTGCGCCTCACTACGATGCAACATGACACTCAGCGCATCTACCCTTTCGCCTGCTACATAAAAATCCAATTTTACCAGATCTTCGGCACGATAATCGTCCAGCTCATAATTAAAACTACCGTAGCCACTAGTGACACTCTTAAGCTGATCATAAAAGTCGGTGAGCAGATTAGCCAGCGGTGCCTCAAAGGCTACTAACGCCAACTGGGCATCGACATAGCTTAAATTTTTTTGTAAGCCTCTTTTGCTTGCGACTAACTGTATGACCGCACCTACGTATTCCTTCGGTACAACAACCTCGCCCTTAATCCATGGTTCGCGGATTTCAGCAATTTTAGAAACATCTGGTAAATCCGCAGCAGATTTTATATCGGCTTCCTCACCGTTCAGTAAGGTAAGTTCATAGTCTGTAGATGGATTTGTAACTACTAATTCCAGGTCGTATTCGCGCTCTAATCGTTCGCGTACGATATCCATATGTAATAATCCTAAAAAACCGACACGCACACCAAAACCAAGGACTGGTGAATTCTCCGGAGTAAACTGTAATGCTGAGTCACTAAGAGAAAGCTTTTCGATAGCGTCTTTTAACTCCTGATAGTACTCATTACTCTCTGGAAAAAAGCCGGCATACACAAATGGTTTTACTTCTTTGTAGCCTGGTAAGGCAGTTTTAGCCGCGTTCTTTACCATTGTGACCGTATCACCAACTTTTGCTTCACGTGTAGTCCGCAGATTAGTAACGATATAACCAATCTCACCCGCAATAAGCTCAGTGCCGGCCGTCATGCCTGGCTTCAGTGCCCCAACTTCAAGTGCGATTCCTTCAGCACCGGTTGCCATCATTTTAATCTGGTCATTTTTACCGATACGACCATCGACTAGTCGCACGTACAAAATCACGCCGCGATAATCATCGTAATAACTATCAAAAATAAGGGCTCGAGATTCAATATCAATCTGTCCGCTTGGTGGCGGTACTTCTGCCACAACTTTTTCCAACACTGCCTCAACACCCATACCGGTTTTGGCTGAAATGTGCAGTATGTCTTCTTTTTTACAGCCTAGTAAACTAACAACCTCAGCACTTACTCGCTCTACGTCAGCCGCTGGCAAATCAATTTTATTGAGAATTGGAATAATAGTTAGATCCGCGGCTAGGGCAAGGTAAACATTTGCTAATGTTTGGGCTTGAATACCCTGAGAAGCATCAACAACCAAAATTGCGCCCTCGCAAGCCTCTAAGCTACGTGATACTTCATAGCTGAAGTCGACATGGCCAGGCGTATCTATAAGGTTAAGCTCATAGTCCTTGTACTTCATGCGGACTGGCGCGAGCTTAATAGTAATACCCTTTTCGCGCTCTAGGTCCATTTTGTCTAGCACCTGGGCTTTCATGTCGCGCTTAAGAACTGTACCAGTCAACTCCAACAGTCTATCTGCTAGCGTACTTTTCCCATGATCTATATGGGCTATGATACAGAAGTTACGGATGTGGTCTTGATTCATTGCCCTACGAGTATAACAGAGGTCGTATCTGTTACCAATCAACGCGCACCGGTTTAAGAATCAATTGTTTAATTTTTGCGACCACAGGTCGTGGCTCTTCGAGGCCAAAGAGGCTGGATATTACCATGTGTACTGTCAGTGTTACCAGCGATATAGCTCCCAGTTTAAAGCCGAGCGTAACGAAACCGCGGTCACCGGCTTGCAAAGGCAACAGTGAAATCATAAAGAAGGCCGCCAAAACACTGAAGCCCGTAACAGATACTATACGAACGAGGCCACTAATGAAGGCTTGATCGAACAACTTGCGATCACGCACAAGCATAACAATTCCAAGCACAAAAACCTCAAACGCGGCCACAATAGACTGAGCCATCGCCAGCCCAGCTATGCCGTAAGATGTCGGCTTAGATAACGTGTAAGCTAAGAAAATATTAAGTGCGATAGCAAATAGCGATATTATCAGCGGCGTTTTAGTATCTTTTTGTGCATAGAACCAGCGCGAGATGATTGAGAACAAAATTCTGAACAAGATCGCGCCGGCGAGGTAGCCGAATATCAGGGCAATTTCCGGTGCATTCTTGGCAAAAATCAGACGGGCAAAGTAAGCCCGGGCAAAGTAACTGACGACAACTACCGGCATAGCGATCCAAATCATTGCCCGAAACACAATTAAGAATTCCTTTCGGAACAAATCGGGTCGGCCCTGCGCCAAACGGTCAGTCATACGCGGGAATGCTGCCGTGGATATCGTGGTACCAATCAGCAAGATTGGAGTTGTGTGCAATATGTAGGCATTTTCATAAAAGGTGATGTTGCCCACCCCCAATCTCGTAGCTAAGTTCGTTTCGACGATACTGTTGATCGAATCAATCCCTTGGTCGATTGACCTTGCCGGCAGCTGACGCAAAATTAGCTTGAAGTCATTATTTTTCCAACTTATTTGTGGCTTCCATCGATAGCCCGTTCCTTGCAGTCCGAAGAAAACTACAAGTAACTGTAAGACTGCGCCGACTAAAGCGCCGATACCAAGCCCGATTAAGCCGATGTTATTTCGGAACACATAGACACTGATTAGGATTGCAGCGTTATAAAAAACAGGCGCGACAGCAAAGAAAAAGAAACGACCCAGATTTTGCTGTACGCTGGTCAGAATACCCGAAATTGCAAACAACAGTGGGTTAAACGCTATCAACCGCATTATCATCGCTGCATTTTTGAGCTGTTCCGGTGGCAGGTTTGGAGCAACCACATAATGAATCAACGGTTCAGCAAACAGTAGAATTACTATACCCACGAAAGCCATGGCTATCATGAGTAAGTTCAAGAGACTGTTTGATAATTCCCAGACGCCTTTTTTATCACCTCGCTCTAAGTGCTCTGCCAAAATCGGCATAAAAGCCACACCAAGTGCACCGGCAGCCACAGTAAAGAAGAAAAAATCAGGAATCTTAAACGCCGCAAAATATGCATCCGTACTTTGTGGCCCCAGTGTATCGAAGTTAGCGTTAACGACTTTGTAACGCAAGAAACCTAGAATCTGCCCAATCAAAGACACCACCAGTAATATTACGGCGGCGCTGCCTAATCCGGCACGCTTATTAACACGTGTGAGTATTCGATTCACTAAGACTAGATTATAGAGATAATCTGCGTGTAAAAATAGCCTCAATTTGATAGCCAGACAATCCCCGAGGTGTTTCAGGAGGAGCAGGGAGGCTTGGTTTGCTACGCAAACTCGGCTTTGCCGACCGAACGATGAGGAACCCGCCCGGGGTTCCTCATTAGGCTAGTACAGTGCGGCGGCTTTGGGCATCGTCGAACCCTTCAGGATTTCTAAAACATGCTCAGCTTCAACGGTTTCTTTTTCTAGCAATGCGTCTTTGAGTTCTTCAAGCTTGTCTTTATTGGCTTTGATAACTACACGAGCACGTTGGCCAGCTTCGGTTATAAGCGCTTCAACTTCGTCATCAATGACTTTGGCGGTCTCGTCAGAATACTGGCGGTCGTGG
>JACDFO010000043.1 GCA_013815785.1 Candidatus Saccharimonadota bacterium
CCAGTGGTATCAGAGCAACGACAGCCGTTGCACTGGTTGCAAACAATGGACGGAATCGCTCGCGAAGCGCTGCCACAGCCGAATCAACGGCCGAAAGGTTTTGGCGCCGTGCCTGGTTGGCAAAGTCAGTTAAAAGAATCGTATTCTTGATGCTGAGACCAAGCAAAGCAAAGAAACCTAGCATCGCAAAGAAGCTGAATGGGTTATTGGTAAGATTCAAGCCAAAAGTGATGCCAAACAGGCTGAACGGGATAGCCATAAATATTAGCAGCGGCTGCAATAGGCTGCGGAACTGAATTGACAGAAGAATATACATGATGAGTAATAGTATAGGAAAAGCCAACGCGAGTGTCTTGAATGAATCCTGATTTTCCGACTCTTGGCCTAAATCAACGCTAACAGCATCTTCCGCTAGTCCGTAGCTTGCAAGTTTTTGTGGAGTGAACTCGTCTTTGATGGCTGTCTGCCCCAGACTCACCAATGTAGAAGTGTCGTTGGCGTCAAAGCCGGCCGACACAGTAACGATCGGCTTGCCCTCGTCACGGATATACTGGTTCGAGCTTGATTCGGTGACATTCACCAGCCGGGCTGTCTTGCCGTTGGGGCGCGTGAGCTCCTTAGAGCGCAGGAATGTTGCCATATCATGAGCGGCGGTAAATGCAGCCTGACGATTATCAGCGCGAATCTCAACTATAAATGAAGCGGCTGGCGGCCCAACGTCAAGCTGGCCAACAGCGACACGGGCTGCAGTAAATTCGTTGTTAAATTTTTCCTGCAGCTGCTTGACTAGCTCGGGCGAACGGATGTCACGTTTGTTATAAGAAATCAGTTCTATCTGTTGCATGGCACCCTGCGGTGAGCCGCTCGCAAAGTATGAACCCTGAACGTAATTCTCGCCCAGAGTGTTCGCAGCCAGCTTATCGGCCTCAGCTGCTAACTGTTCGGCTTGTTCAATGCTCAAATCGGGCGGAAAAGAAATACTCAGTACTACTCCGTTCGTATCTTTGGTAGGGGGAAAGATGTTAAAAACGACATTACGGCCAATTAGGGCTCCGGCAACCACGAATCCAGTTCCAACTGCAATAGCACTCATGCCAACGAGCAACAGACGTTTACGTGAATTCCTGGCCCACAACATCGGGCCGGCAAAGAAGTTGGCTATGTTTGCCTCAAAACCTGCTGCCACTTCTTTAACCCCCTTCTTGCCCATCTGCTTTTTGCCAAGCAGTAGCTCCCGGGCGAAAAATGGGATGAATATGAGCGCAACTAACAGGCTAATAAACAAGGCCGCGATTATAGTTATCGGAATTGCTTTAATAAAGCTGCCTAAGACCCCGCCAACGAACAAAAATGGTGCAAAACTTAGAGCCGCGGTAGTGGTAGCAGCCACCATTGCCCGGCTAACTTTCTGAATCGCCTCTTTGACCGCCCTTTTCCTATCTTTATGATGATGTCGGGCGGCGTCGATGGCTTCAACCATGATAATTGTATCGTCGACTATGAGAGCCAGCGCCAAGATTAGTGCAAACAAAGTTATGACGTTTAGCGAATAGCCAATTGCATACAAGAACCCAAGCGTGATTGCCAGGACTGTTACCATCGAGATCACGGTAATGAGGGAGGCCCGTACCGCTATAACTATCGAACCAACAACCAGAACAGCTATCAGCCCCTCCAGCAGAACTCTTTGTAATTCCGAAATGTTATCTTTTATCTGTGGTGCAAAGCTGGCGGTGATTTCGGTGCCATAAGAACTAAAACGCTCATCTCTACCCAGGTCTTCAAGCGCCGTTCTTACGTCTTTATCTAGCTTGATAACGTCGGCATTGCTGACGGCAGCCAGACCGATTATGACTGATTGGTGATAGGTGGTAGCACTATTATCACGCTTGCCATAGCGGTCAAAACTGCGCTGTACACTTATTGCCTTGCCAGTCGCTGGATTGACGGTATCCTCAAACGGATTTTTAATAAATGCTTCAGCTACATTGTGGATTTTTTTGTCGTTTAGCCAGTTAGCCGCTTCGGACGCTTTAGCGACAATCTCGGTGATAGGAGTACCTTCATTAAGGGGATAGAACGAAATCGCCACATCAAGCTTATCGACATCCCCACCAGTTGCGCCAAAATAAGGCACATTGTACTGGGCAATAACGGTCTTGGGCAGTGCGCCTGAATCTTGCACCGTCTTCTCTAGCTGCGCGGCGGCGGCATTGGCATCAACACCTTCGTCATAAGCAATCGAGATTGTAAAGAAATTGCCCGAGCTTTGAGCTTGGACAGTCGAGACACCTTCTTGCTCGAGAGCGATCCGCGAAATTGGAGCCGCTACATCGCTATCAACTTTTGCAGGATCATTGACGAAATAGGTGCCACCGACAAAAGTAAGCGGTATTGTCACGCTCGGGAAGCCTTCGCGGCGCATAAGCGTTGTGTAACTTAAGGTACCGAATAATGTCAGTAGAATCCAAAGCAGCGCTGTAGCAACAGGCCTTTCGAAAAAGAAAATCGTAAATTTTGCCAGCAACTTATCTTTAGGTACTTTTATAACCGCAGCTTTTTTGCTCCGCTTAACCATGTGTGTTCTCCATCTATACAACTATGGTAGCAGAATAGCTGTAATGTCAAAGTAATTGCTTGGATGTGCATAGCATGGCATTGAGTGCACCTAAGCCATACTCTTTAACCAACTGCTGCCCCTTAGCTAGTTTCAGCGATGCATGCAGCCTACCCAGCAGCAAGGACGGCGCTTTCCAGCCATAAGGTCCTTGGGTACCCTCTTAATATGAAGGCTTCTCGTCTCTTGTTTCTTGACTGACTCCACCCAACAAATCCACTCGTTGCGAGCGAGTGGCGTAATGTCTTCCCATGCTACTCGCGCTGTAGAAGGTGCGAGAGTTAGGGCTTTTTTTAAATCGGGTGGCACTTTATGCACCACACCTTCGGAAAGTTCTTTTTTGGGCATAGTTATATTTTACATCCGCTATGTTAAAACAAAAACTCTCCGCAATTGCAAAGTGGTTATGTCTGGCTCCGGAGGCCGGATTCGAACTTGGCAAACACATTTCTACCATCGATTTATTGACTAGCTCTATGCTAGCTTATATATCAGTTTTATCGTAGTCATATTTTGACAGACGGGAATTGGTTTCGTATGTGGCGTACAACTTAAAGCAGTGTAATTTTTCGAGTGCGCAAACTATTTAATTGAGTTGGATATCTTATTGACATACTTATAAGTTTGCCTAAATGAAAAATAAGGATCATTATATATACATGAATAGATTGTGGAATAGGAATATGGGTTGAGAAGATGACTGGCAGCGTCCATAAAAGCCCTAAAAGTAGTGTTGAGAAAAAACTCACCGATCAAAGAAAAAGTATTGAAGCGTTAAAAAGACTCCTAACGTATTACCAGGAGATCACTGACACTATTCGAGAGCCTTTCATCATTCTTGATAAAGATTTGTGTGTGGTGACCGCCAATCTAGCCTTCTACCATGCTTTTAAGGTCTTAAAAACCCAAACTGAAGGCAAGTTAATTTATAAACTTGGGAATAATCAATGGGAAATACCCAAGCTCCGCGAACTGCTTGAAAACATTCTTCCTAAAGATAAAATAATGAACGGTTTTGAAGTCACGCACGACTTTCCTGACATTGGTCCTAAAACCATGCTCTTAAATGCCCGACAACTCGACCACAAACAGCTTATTCTGCTGGCAATAGAAGATGTTACGAAGCGGAAGAAGTTGCAATCAGATACCGAGCAAATGACGGCAAACTTGGTTAAACAACACAATAAATTGAAGGCCCTTAGTGATACGCAAGACGAATTTATCATGTTGGCCTCTCATCAGTTACGCACTCCCGCCACTATCGTAAAGCAATATACCTCCATGCTACGTGAAGGTTACGCTGGGGCGTTATCTAAGAAACAACTTAAAATACTTGACAGCGCTATTGTAAGCAATCAGTGGCAACTAGAAATAATCGAGGACTTGCTCAGAGTAGCTAAAGTGGATGATGGAAAAGTCTATTTAGAGAAATTAAAGCACGATGTTGTACGACTGATAGATGAGGTTATTGAGGGACAACACATAACCTTCGATGCCCGCAACCAGCGCATCGTATTTAACAAACCTACTATTAAGGTTAGCGCGATCATGGACGCCAAGTTAATGCGCATGGTCCTAGAAAACTTACTCGATAATGCCAGTAAGTATTCGCCTAAAAGTAAAACTATAACTGTGGGTCTCAAACAAACCAAAAAGGAAACGACTATTTCAATCAACGATAAAGGTGTAGGGATTCTTAAAAAAGACCAGCATAAACTGTTCGAAAAGTTTTCTCGCATTGACAATTCTCTGTCTATGGCAACAGCGGGTACAGGCTTGGGCTTATATTGGGTCAAAAAAATTGTTGAATTACATGACGGTACCATAGAGGTAATTTCTAAAAAAGATTATGGCTCTTTGTTTACGATCAAAATACCAACTTTCACTGATGATATTCATCCTAGAGAAATACTAATAATTTAGTTGGATTACCGTAATCAATTATTATTTGAAGAATTTCATAGCATCAACATATCAAAAAATAAGTAAATAAATCTAGCCCACTCGACTTCACTTTGTTACGCTCAGGGCATTCGCCTCTCTCCGTCGCCCTATGGCTATAGCCATGAGCGAGCGAAGCGAGTCGAATGGCTCGGGGGTGAAAAGCTCTGTGAGCTTTTGCAAGGAAATCTTCTCTTGAAAACTCGTTTTCAAAGAGGAAGTTTCGGGTGAGACAATCCGGTGGATTGTTGCAAGGCCGGAAACTGATTTCGAACTTGTTCGGAGTAAGTTGAGGCGGGATTGCCGAAAAGGTAATCGCAGAATGCGACTGGGCAGCGCACATCTGCACCCGTGCTCGGAACTAAGAGGTAGTTCCTGTGCGCGGGCTGGATGACCGAACCAGCGACCTTATCCCGCCTATGGCGGGATGATCACAGTTTCAAGACCAATCTTCGAGCCATAAAAAAGCCCCCACTTTCGTGAGGGGTTTTTTATGGCTCACAACGATAGATAACGTTATAACCGTAATTAAGCGAGATTTATCAGTAATCTAACGAAAATTCCTAGTGGACTTACTTTGCAACTATGATTCAAGAGAACCTAGTAAAAGGGCTGGGTTATTAGGCTTTAACTTGCTTGAAAAGTAGATAGCCGATAATCCAGAACTCACCTACGGTAGCGGCAAGTGGTAATGCTTCGGTTAATGCGGTTTGATTGGGCAAAAGAATCGCCGTGAAGGTCGACAACATGTAGCCTATTCCACCCGCTATAAGAAACCATACAAGTGGACTAGGCATTTTCGCTAGCTTAGCCATATATGCCATAGGTAGAAGCCAAAGTCCGAAGAACAGACTCGCAACAACCCAAATATTCTCATGCAAACTAAATAGAGTGTAGACGGTATCGGCTTGTCCGCCACTGGTTGCGACGTTTAGGGCAGACAACCACATCGCTGAGGCAATTAGTATTGCCACCGCATTAACCATTCCAAAGACTGCAATCAAACCAGCTCCAAAACTGTCTTTACTGCGGAATAACTTATAAAACCACACAGCAACTAATGCTTGAAATCCTACTAATGCAACTTCAGCAGCGATGCCTAACCGTGCTAATCCTTCATCTGCTACTAGATTTGCAGCTGTGACAACTGCATCACCATCAATCAGTAATTTATCTCTTGCAAACAGGAATGCGAACATTCCACTTAGAGCTAAACCCAAGTACAAAAGTCCCGTAGTTCGAGCGACTGTTAATTTCATAAAAGTCCTTTCTTCTATAAACATAATTTTAGCATTTTTTTAACTAATTTGAATTAACAAATGGTTTCAATTCTAGTCTGCCCATATAAAAAGTCAGAACCGAATTAACAGTTCTGACTTTATCTAGTACGGCTTGGCTCGGGGGACTGGGCTCGAACCAGCGACCTAGACGTTAACAGCGTCCCGCTCTACCACTGAGCTACCCCCGAATATATATAAAAGTACAGGTCTGGATTATAGGGTCTTACCTGTTAAGCGTCAACCACTGGGTTACACTTTTTGTTGATTCGACCTTTTTTTGACGGCTGTAAGACGCGGTACGAATGAGCGGACGGCATCATCAAGTCCCAGTACATGCAACGCTCCTATAAGTACGTAGATATCATCAATGGCTTTTTCCTGAGGATTTTTTGCTTCTTCCAATAGTTTTAGCATTGTATCAACCCGTTCAATCAGCCATTTTTCTTCACGTTCCGTGACTGCGTTTAGTTCACCCATTCGCATAGCATCAGATCCAACAACCTCAAGTGAGCGGGCGGAGTTTTCGCGTTTGCGTAAATGGCCACGAGCTATAAGGTTGT
>JACDFO010000010.1 GCA_013815785.1 Candidatus Saccharimonadota bacterium
TTTGCTAGCAGACAGGCCGAACCCAATGCCCCGAAGCCCGAACCGATAATAATCGCAGATTTCCCAATCATGGAGTTATTGTACTGTTTTTGTAGAGAACATAACGTGTTAAAAATACACTGATAAGCAAACCAAGCAGTGCAGGTACTATCTGTAATAGCCAGACATTAACGGAGGTCCAGAACCATAAAATTAAAAGGCCTGAGTACGCTACAGGTAGCGTAGGTTTAGGAGTCCTACCCCACAGGTAGTGTAGTATGATGGCCCCGATGTAGCCTGTTAGTAACCAGCCCAAGAAGTTAATAAGTGGCACCTGATAGTAAAAACCAGGCTTATCCCAGTACCAAAAACCAAGCCTTACAGCTGCAGGATCCAGTACGAGATCCAAGAGCATGGCATCAAACGCGGTAGAAAAGTAAATTTTCCAGCGATTGGAATGCCTCATTCGGGCATACCAATATGTAAGTAACAATAGGGGTGGATAGGCAAAGGCCACCGTCCACGGTGTTAGCCCAAAAACCTTATTGCCCAAAACATCGGTGTATGTAAAATCCCCATACGGAAAGCCAGTTTTAAGTGCCAGCGACTCGATAAAAAGTGTGTATATGCCTAATGCTGCTAAAAGCAGTAAGCCTCGTCTTTTACCAAGACTTTTCACGGTTGCCCAATAACTAGGCACAGCGAACAGAACCACCGAAATACTTGCTATCAAACCTAATTCAGGGGTAATTGGTTGTTTGGCTACAAAATAGGCCGCGAAAAATAAAATTACCTCCAAACCTATGACCATCTTTCGTAACTTCATTGCTACAATTATTTCATATGATAGCCCAGTACTTACGCATTTCGCGGCCGCGTTTTTGGTTATACCTGTTAGGTCCATTTTTGATAGGGGCGATAGCAGCCGATACGGCAGACTTTTTTTGGCCGGCACTTGCTGTGTTTGCTTTTTACTTTACGTTTCCAGCAAACATGCTTCTATACGGCGTAAACGACATTTTCGACTATGAAACAGATCAGCACAACGAAAAAAAGAGAGGCTACGAAGCACTGGTAAAGCCCGCCGACCGCTGGCGAATAGCCAACGTCATAGTACTCTGGAACTTGCCGTTCTGTGTCGTATGGTTGGCGGATGAAATGCCGCAATCTGCCAAACTGGCGCTACTAGGTTTCTTATTCTTTGGCATTTTTTATTCCGCCAAACCTATTCGGGCTAAAACCAAGCCCATTTTTGATTCGCTATTTAATATCCTCTATATTTTCCCAGCTTTATTTTCTTACGGTTTACTGGAATACAAGTTCCCGCCGTGGCAAATCATCGCTGCCGGCGCCTTGTGGTGTGCAGCCATGCATGCCTACTCGGCCATACCGGATATCCGGGCTGACAAAAAAGCCAAGATTAACACCGTGGCCACGTTCTTGCGCCCACTTGGCACATTAGTATTTTGCATGCTGTGCTTTGCCGGTGCAGCAATATTGACGTATCCATGGTTGAAAGTTTTCAGCATCGCTGCCGGCGGTCTATATGTGTTTATAATGCTCATTACATTCGTCCGGGCGGAACCTTCGCAGATCTTTGCATTCTACAAGCTGTTTCCTTTCGTCAATATCTTGGTGGGTACCGGTTTATTCTTCTACATTGCTTTAGTAGTAAAATAGCTTGTAAAATAAGCATAAGTGTGGTATACTACTGGTATGGATCGGCAATCATCATTATTCGAACAAGAACCCCTAGAGCTGATTCAGGCTGTTGATATTGATGCGGTTGCCAAACACATTTCAGATAATGCACGACCCGTTGCATACGAAGACCGTACCAGCGAATCAGCTGCAGACCAGGGCTGGGGTCCGCAACATGTCCCTGAAATACCGGCGGCACGTTTACCCCGCAAGCCACGTCCTTATACAACCGGTCCAATTCGTGGTGAAAGTGAAGGCGAGATTAGTCCGGCTGGCCGTGAAACAAACTGGCAGCTTAATTCTGCAACTAAGAGCATCGGCAGACTTGGAGTAGCGGCTGCGAGAAAAGCCCTGGAAAATCCAGAGGGTTAACCATGGGCAGTGAAGCCACACAAGAACAAGATCATAGAGAACCGAATGTTGCGTTCGGACGTTTTGTAAAACCAGAAATGTACGATGTTTTTGGCGACTATAACCTAGGTGAAGTTACCGAAGCAGAAAAGGATTGGCTCACACCTGAACAGATTGGAGAGATTATATTTGCACCACCAAAAACTGCTCGTTTTACAGTTGATAGTATCGCTCTAAATACCTACGAACACGGCTTGCTAGCCCGTTTTCCTCACAGAATTATCGAGACGGCAGAACAGCGGACTATCAAAGACAATGACCTCGATGATGAGCTTATTGCCACCAGCAAACGTGCTCAGATTCATGCGTTAGAATCAAAACATGAGTCTATGAACGTCCATAAAGCAAAGCTGTTAGAACAGCGTGGGTTAATAAAGGAACTGACTAAGGAAGCTCGGACACCAGGGTTTGCCCATAAATCACCACAGCGAATGAAAGAACTTACCAGTGCGGCTTGGATAGAGTTCAAGGCCATGCTAGATGTAGTGCATTTGCAGCGTGATTGGAATGACGATCAGAGAAACCGTGCCGAGGCTACACTTATCCATTATTTGACCCAAGGCTCACAAAGAGAACGTGTGGGACACTGGTGGGCCATGATTGACCTAGCAGATAATTATTTAGGGGCCAGACTACACATTTTTAAAGGCCGGATTTCAAAAACAGACACGCTTTTGAGGGCAAAACAGACAGAATATGATCAAAGATTTGCCTAAACTGCCCAACCCATTTTTTGTATTGGCGCCGATGGATGATGTGACTGACACGGTGTTTCGTCAGTTGATTGCGGAGCTTGCGCCACCGGATTTGTTTTTTACAGAATTCGTGAACGTCGATGCGTTGCAAAGCGCGGGCAGGGAGGCCGCCATGAAACGTCTGCGCTTCACGGCAGCCGAAAAACCGTTGATTGCCCAGATATGGGGCAAGACACCAGAGAATTTTTATAAGACGGCTCAGGAATTGGCTAAAATGGGCTTTGCAGGAGTAGACATAAACTTTGGCTGTCCCGATAAAAATGTGGTTCGCAACGGGGCCTGCTCAGCTTTTATCTTGCCAGCCAACAGGGGAGTGGCGGTCGATATAATTGAGGCCACGCGCAAAGGGGCGCCTTCCCTGCCCTTGAGCGTCAAAACACGGCTGGGGTTTAATGAAATTGATTTTAGTTGGCACGAATTAATACTTCAACAAAAACTTAACATGTTAAGTATTCATGGCAGAACTAAGAAACAAATGAGTAACGTCCCGGCACAATGGGAACACATCGGCGAAATCAGAAAACTACGAGACAAACTATCCCCTTCTACTCTTATAGTTGGTAATGGCGACGTCTTAACACGCGAACAAGGCATGAGCTTGGCTAAAACTCACAACTTAGACGGCATCATGATTGGCCGTGGTATTTTTCAGGACCCGTTTATTTTTGCCAAAGAAACTCCGTGGCCAAATTATACGCGCGAACAACGAATCGCATTATACAAAAGACATGTCGAATTGTTTGCGGCAACGTGGCAAAACAATGAGCGCAAAATTCATACGCTCAATAAGTTTTGCAAAGTTTATATCCAAACTTTTGATAGTGCCAAAGAGTTACGCGAGAAGCTGATGGCTGGCAATTCAACAGATGAGTTATTGCATATCCTGAATTAGGCATTAAGCATAAGCGATAGTTCATAATATAAATTACAACATGAACTTTCATTTTAAGTGAGATTTCTTACAGCCTCCTGTAGCCAGCAGCGTTAGTATAGCCTAGTAAAACTTAACTAGATTAAGTTACACAGAGGAGGGTTATATGGTAGGGAATAAAATGTATCAACGAGTAGCAACCATAGTCGGCAATAGCCGTATTGTGAAGCTCAAACCCACTCTACCAATTGCAGTCCTCTCTGTACTCTTTGCTGCCGGTGCCGTCGCGTTAGCAATTCCTAATTCTGAACCGACGTTAAATCAAGACAACCAAGAATCATCTGAACAAACTGGCAATAGCCAAACTCAGCCTGCTAACGGCGAGTTGCTGCCACTGAACACCACAGAAGACTCAAAATCCGAAACTAAGGTTGAATCTAAGACCAACATAACTACCAATGGTCAGTCGTCAGTAAATCTGGAAGTAAATGGCCAGTCTGTACCAATACCAGAAAACGGCTCACACACGCAGACAATTACTAATAATGGTAATCAGACCAAAGTGGAAGTACACGTTGAAGGCAATTCTGAATCATCAAGTGATAGTAACGAAGACACTAATATACGTATTCGTTCAGACACTGACAGTGACGTAAATATTCGAAGTAGTACAAGGTCGCCGTAAGCCTGTTGCCGTGCTTGGTCGCACGACTATATCAGATTTTGGTACGCCCAAGTCTGATGCAGTCGGGCGAGCACCCGAGGGATTTATAATTTAAACAAGGAAGGAGTAACTATGAAAAAGTTACTACGAATTTTAGCAGTCGCAGCATTGGGTATTGGCCTGAGTACTGGTCTAGCTGCAGCACAAACCAGTGTCGATAACGGCAATGGTACAAACTCAAATAACGAAATCACTTTCGAGAACGATTACGATCTCGAAGTCGATAACGACAACGATGTCGATGTAGACGTCGAGAACGATCAGGATGCAGATTCTGGCGACGCAGAAGCAAACCGCAACACCACTGTTGGTGATGTAGGCACAGGCGACGCAGAAAACGACGCAACTGTTGATGTTAGCCTAGAAGCTAGCAACTCAAACGGTAGCGGCTGGTCAATGGACTGGTCTAGCGATAGTGATGCTGAAATCCACAACGGAAACGGCACTAACTCAGACAACACTATTACTCACAGTAATAACGTTAATATAGATGTAGACAACAGCAACGATGTTGATGTAGACATCGAGAACGATCAGAATGCAGATTCTGGTGATTCTGAAGCAAACGCTAACACTACTGTTGGTGATGTTACGACTGGAGGAGCATCAAACTCATTCAGCTCTAGCACTTCAATCAACCTTAGCAACTAATACAAGTAGCTGAGTCTCGAGGTTTCGGATTGGCGTGAGATTATTCGGTAACGGATATTCAGTAGTCAATGCGAGTACGGAAGAGGGTTGCTCCCCCGGTAACCCTCTCCGTACATCAATACTATTTATTAAATGAACGGACTTGCAGGCATGAAAAAACTACCTACGACAATTAAAAAGAGCTTTATAGCATTCATGACGGTAGTCCAAGTCTTTGGATATTCGGCTACAACATTTTCAGGTATCGCTCTAGCTGATGACACTGCCGCTCCAACCTCTGAAGCAGTTGTTTTATCCGCTACATGTCCACCAGCCAATGGCACGGTCGCGCCAACGGGCGCTGGTTCCCATACTTTTATATATGACGAAATAAACTGCACCTGGGAGAACACGTATTATTCTTGGAACCCGGTAACGAAACAATATACCGCAAAATATTCACAGGCTCCAGTGTATAATCCGGACACGAACGCCTATGAGCATACTATATGGGAATATATTTCTTCTGATGGTCAGTATCAACCTCGCGTTTTATCAACGCCAGCCACGGTTGCCCAGCAAGTAGCAGCTGGTGACCCACCTCCAGCTACTCAGCAGACAGATGCTACCGGGCAAACTACTGGCAATGGAACACTTGCACAGTCAAACGGCACATCTACCGTCGACAATGGTAACGGTACGGACTCTAACAATACAGTTTTGAATAACAACAATACGATTATCAATGCCGATTTATCTAACTACGCATCCGTACTGACCTCTCTCGACTCCAACGCTACTAGCGGCAACGCTTATGCATTACAGAATACAACAGTCGGTAATGTCGGAACTGGTGACGCTGCCGCTGTTGCCAATATTTTAAACATGATCCAGTCCTCATGGAATCCTGCGAATGGTGACCTCAATCTTTTCAGTGCGGATCTTTACAATAACTATTTTGGGGATTTGCTTTTTGATCCGTCTATTGCGTTGGGTAATGGTACGGACAGTACCAACAACATCGCTAATAACGGAACTCAGAGTTTGACGCTCAACGTTGAAGAAAACGCCAGCATACAAAACGATATCAATTTGAGTGCACAAAGCGGCGATGCAAACGCTAACGAAAATACTACTGTTGGAAATGTTTCAACAGGCGATGCTTACGTCGTAGCTAATCTAATCAATATGATTAACTCCATGATTACTACTGGAGAATCGTTTATAGGAAACATAAACCTATACGGCGATCTTAACGGTGACATATTGCTTCCAAGTAGCATACTGGAAATACTGCTCGGCAATGGAACCGGGTCAACTAATACAATCGGTAGTAATCAGAATACCGACATAGATGCTGACATAAATACCAATAGCAGCATAACCAACAACACAGACCTGACTGCCAGTAGTGGTAATGCAGAAGCCAATGCTAATACGACGGTAGGAGATGTTGGAACGGGCGATGCTAGCACTAACGTCAATGAACAAAATATAATCGGTCAAAATATACAGGGAACTAAAGGTTTGCTAGTGTTTGTAAACGTGCTTGGTACTTGGGTCGGTATGCTTTTCAACGCTCCAGGAACCTCAAGCATAGTTGGCGGAAACGGTACTGACTCCACTAATAGTATCGCCAACAACACTACTACGAACGCTGATATCAACGTCGATCGAAATTATGAGATTGTCAACAACCTAAACCTAGATGCAGCCTCCGGAAATGCGACCGCTAATGCCAATACTGATGTAGGCAATGTTTCGACTGGTAATGCATCGAGTAGTGCTAATATTCTGAATCTGATAGATAGCAATGTGAACTTCACCGACTGGTTTGGAGTACTGTTCATAAATGTCTTTGGTAACTGGCAAGGCAGCTTCGGTGTGAATACTGCAGCTGGTGGCAGTCCGGCATCAACACCAACTGGCGGAAGAGGCGCAGGCGAGCAGCAACCAACAACTACTTCGTCTGAAGGTGGCGGTGGAACAAATTTAGCGGCCGCTGGCCGAACGTTTGCTCGTCAGTTTTCAACATTCGTATCAGGTGGGAATGATAACGATTCAAGTAGTTCAACAGAAGTTGCAGCAGCAACTACAACCGATGATAGCGGCGCAGAAACGTCCAGTACCAATACTGGGGCCGCATCCGATAATCAGAATCCCATCAGTCCGGTAGTAAGCAATGTACAGGCGGGACAAAGCCGCAACAGATGGGTCATGCCGGCCTTGTACATTGTATCGCTTAGTGCAGCTGCCGCTGTGCTAGGCGGTCCAAGATTGCTGGGATTATTCCGAAAACACTAAATCTAAACATACAGAACCACTAACACTCAAACAAATTGTTCACATAATTATTACTATTAATCAGGAAGGATAAAACGATGAAAAAATTATTTCAAACATTAGCAGCAGCTTTGCTAGGCATACTGCTGATGACGGGGACTGCGTCAGCGCAAACTATCAGCAACGGTAACGGCACTGGTTCCACAAACACGATAACGCACGATAACAACTTCAACTGCAGTGTAAATAACAGTAACGATGTAGACGTAGATATCGACAACGATCAGGATGCAGATTCTGGTAATGCAACTGGAAATGCTAATACAACTGTCGGAAACGTTGGCTCAGGAGATGCAAGTAACAGCAGCTCAATAGGTGTTGACCTCAATCTATCAAACAGCGGTGCGCCATGTTTGCCAAACACTCCTACTCCTCCTACAACCGGTGGCGGCTCAGGTGGCGTGACTCCTGCAGGTGGTAGCGGTGGCGGCAATACGCTCGGTACAGCAACTGGTGGACGTGGTGCGGTTCTAGCAGCCGGCACTACAATTTCTGCATTGCCTGCAACTGGCTCAACAACAACGACTGAATATGCAGTTGTCTCAATCGCTCTCCTAAGCGGTTTGGCCCTAGCTGGTCGTGCTGCATCTGGCCTGCGTCGAGAACTAGCACTTTAGTAGAAGTAAGAATATTTGACGACATGAAAAAATGGCTCGAGCTTCTCCGTAAAACACGTTTTTACGTGGCAGTGGGGTTGGTTAACGTAGCTTCGGTGTTCACACTGATGACCGTTAACAACCCCGTCAGTTCGAGCCGTGCCGTCACTATCCCCCAGGCAAAGTCTGTCGTCCAAAAACCTGATGCTGTCATAGGTAAACCAGTCAGGCTAGTAATTCCCAGCCTTAATCTACAATTACAGATAGACGAAGGTTTTTACAATCCGGCTGACGCTTCTTGGACATTAAGTGGTTTTAATGCACATTTCGCTATGCCATCCATGCTTGCTAACGACCAGACTGGCAACACGTTGCTGTATGGCCACAATAATAAGGATGTGTTTGGTCCGTTGAAACAGCTTGCTCCCGGTGCAATAGTTGAGGTTCTGACCGACAATAACCACTTGTTTTACTATAAGTTACAATCTACAACTACTATACCGCCAGAGGATGTCAGTATATTTGCTTATGAAGGACCACCGATTTTGACACTTCAAACTTGCTCCGGTAACTGGAATGAACTACGCACTATGTCGACATTTACTCTCGACCGCGTTGTGAAGTTTAATCCGAATGCGGAAATCGAACGGCAAAATCGAGAAAAGTTTATGACTGATCTTGATAATCTGTCCAGCCCCGCCTACCCGCAAGCCCCACTGTTGAAAAACTAGCTCTATTACGCTGGTTAAAACAGGGGTATACTATCTCTGATGGAACCAGAAGAACATATTATATTGGATGATGAGCCTCAAGCTCAACATGACCAGCATATTCACCCAGTCGAAACTCAACATGAGTACATTAAGTTTGCAGCAGTTCTGTTCGCTATTTTACTAGTAAGTGTAGGCGTCACAACACTGCGCGGCTGGGGTGGCAACCGCTTTGCCAATGACTTTATGGCCGTGTTTTTTGTGACGTTCGCAGCCTTTAAATTCATAAATATCGAGATGTTTGCCATTACTTATCGAACGTACGATATCTTGGCCAAAAAAATCCGGCCGTGGGCTTACGCATTTCCGTTCATAGAGGCGTTCCTGGGATTGGCCTATTTCATATCGACAGATGCCTGGCAGTTGAATGTTATAACAATGCTTATTACCGGCACGGCCGGTTATGGTGTCTGGAAAGAGTTACGCAGAAAATCAAACTTCACCTGCGCATGTCTAGGCCCCTTTATTCGTCTGCCACTATCTAAAGTTAGCTTCGTAGAAGATGCAGCTATGTTTGTCATGGCAACGATCATGCTGATAGGCTGATAGATATGTCTAAGTATGATCATATCGTAGTTATATATAATCCGAAGAGCACAGGCAAAAGCCGTAGCTTGGCCAAGGCTTTTGTAAAAAAAGCCAAGGCGGTTCATCCCAATGCTAAAGTAGATTTAATTCCGACTGAACGCATGAGTCACGCAGAAGAACTAGCAGCAACCGCCGTTAAAAAGACAGGCGAAGTTTTACTGGTTTCGTCTAGCGGCGATGGAGGTTATAACGAAGTTATAAATGGCGTTATGAAGTCGACAAAACCTACTAAGCATGTAACGTGTGTGGTACTACCCGCAGGCAATGCCAACGACCATAGCAGAACGATGCACGAGGCCCCGTTGGTCAAACACCTCGCCAAAGCAAAAGAAATTGAAATCGATTTACTGAAGATAACTATTACGCAGGCAAGTGGCAAAATTATTCGCTATGCACATTCATACGCTGGGCTGGGCCTTACACCAGCCGTCGGCGCAGAACTGAATAAGCATGACCTAAATCCAATTAAAGAAACTATACTAGCAGCTAAAACCTTTCGGGATTTAGAGCCCTTTAAAATAGTCCACAATAATAAGACGATAACATTAGATAGTTTAATTTTATCGAACATTAATCAAATGGCTAAAGTGCTGACTTTATCAGATGAAAACACACCCACAGACGGTCTGTTTGAAGTTATTATTTTTAGCCATGCTAGCAAACCAAAATTGCTATATAAAGTCGCTAAAGCTGCGATAAACCAAGTTCAGCCGGCAAAGCGAGCAAAACGGTACTCATTTAAAGCTCTCCATTCTATGCCCATGCAATTAGATGGGGAAGTTATAAAGTTACAGAAAGACGCGGCAGTAACGGTTGCTATAGCTCACCGCGGGCTCAGGACACTCATCTAGGCAGGATTAATCGGCGTTCTGGGCATTTAGGTATCTGGATTATCATTCAGGAAATCAACATCTTACGCGACAAAACTAAGTGTTTAATACAACTCTTATTTGCTAGCAATGTGAGTATAATGGAAAAGTAATTAAGAAGGAGATTTCGATGAGTATATTAAAGAGACTGGCAATTGCTAGTACGTCAATCATTACGAGTATGACACTTATGGTGGCACCAGCAATGGCAGCCAGTGCACAAAGTAGTAATTTCGAAACTTATACGTTAGGCACTGTACATAATCAAGATGGCTGGAGTAGTTTAGGGTCTGCGGGGTTTGGTTGCGCGATATATGATCATGCTGTTGCAGCAAATACGTATGGGTATGCTGCATTTGGCACGCAGTCGTTGAGACTATCTAATGCTGTAACTAGTGGATGCTTTGGTGACCAAACATTTTCAAAGGCATTAGCTGAAGAAGCAGGCGAAACTAGTGCACAAGGTGGTGGACTATCTAGCGGCCCACGTAATGCATATTTCGAATCACAGTGGGATTTTGCAAGCACTGTTCCTGGAGCTGAGCAGCCAGGTCTTTCGGTTGTAGCCAGTCCAGATCGCGGCGATGGTGCTAGGATGAGCTGGGTTCAAATGATTGACACACCAACTGGATTAGCCGTTAATTTCAATGACTACCAAACCGGAGCTTTTGTGCAGACACAAATTGCTTCAAATCTTGACCGTTCTGTAGTTCATAACATAAAAATTACTATGCAGTTTATAGACGGCGTTCAGAATGACATTGTCAAAGTTTACGTCGACGGTATGTTAAAACACACTGGCACAAGTTGGGAAGATTACTTCCGGGAGAAAGAGTCAAATCCAACAAGGACAGTCGACTCAATCCTATTTAGAACAGCTGGCACCGCTGCACCAGCTACAAACGGAAAAGGTTTCCTCATAGACAATCTACAGCTTTCTAGTGGATTAGTTCCTGTCGAAACTGCACCTAATAACAAAGACCAGTGTAAGAAAGATGGTTGGAGGACGTATGGCAACTTTAAAAACCAGGGTGACTGCGTAAGTTTCGTAGCAACCAAAGAAAAGAATAAACCAGCTCTAGCAAATTTCTAGAGTAGTAGTCACAGATACGATAAAAACCAGGGCGTTTGTCCTGGTTTTTATTTTCTGGTGGGGGTGGTAGGAATACTTTGTATATTCTTGTGGCGTGCTCGGAGTAAACTCCTGCGCGCGTCCTCGAATAGCGAACCTCGGCTGCGCCGTACGGTTCGTTTCCTAGCCTACAGCAAACAAAAACCACTCTTACGAGTGGATTTAATTTGCTGGTGGGGGTGGTAGGAATCGAACCTACTACCAAGTGGTTATGAGCCGCCTGCTCTAACCGATGAGCTACACCCCCTCGTCAGAACCGATGGTCGGCTTCCAAAAAACAAAAGTATTTGTTTTCGTTTCACCCTCTGATCGCTTCTTCCTCTCAATTTCGTAAACAGCTTCGCTTGGTTTACGAAATTCCTAAAACCATTAATGCACTTAACAGATGTGAGTATACCATTTCTGTTACAATTATGGGTACTGATGTTAGAAAAAATTAAAAAAATCTGGAAACCAGAGTATATTGCCCAGTTTAAAGACGTAAGAGTAGTCGGGTTGGTTGTCTTTGGTGTACTAGTTTTACTTGTTACGTGGAGCGGGCTAGGCGCTATTCAATCAAACTTCATACTACAAAAGCAGATTGCAAGGCTAGAGCAGCAAAACAAGGTTAGTGAGCTTGAAAACTCTAATTTACAACTCAAAAACCAGTATTACAACACCGATCAATATTTGGAATTACAAGCGCGCCGACAATTCGGCAAAGCTGCACCCGGCGAAACTCTGATACTTGTACCTAAAAGCGTAGCGCTGGATCGAACGGTAGAAATTCCGGAAGAAAAGAAAGAACAACTGACTAAAATAGTGCCAGAAAAGCCAGCTTATCAAAAAAACTTTGAAGCATGGATGGAATTTTTCTTCCACCGCAGTGCAGAGAGTTAATTTCCAACCAATCCAGCGTTAATGCGATATAGTAAACAGGATATGGTTAACAAAAAAGAATCATCGAACCGAAAACACTTGCTTCTACCTATTGTGGTTATTTTGATGTTGCTCGTGGCGGGGCGGCTGGTACTTGGGCCACAACCGTCCAGCCCGGATTTGCCAAAACCTCCACTTAAAGAACTTGCCGCTAAGCACAATGTTGCGCTTGGTAATTTTGCTATTCGGAACCATCTTGACGACAAACCGTATACAGATATTTTAACTTCAGAGTTTGATTTTGTTTTGGCAGATAATACACCCAATTGGTATTTTACAGATGGCGGCCTGCGACCAAGTAAAACTAACTACAACTGGAAGCAAATGGACGAAGTAATGGCATTTGCCGAAAAAAACGGCCAACCCGTAGAATCCCATCATTATGTCTGGGGAGAACAAAAATGGCTGCCAGACTGGCTTAAAAATGGCAATTATACCAAGCCAGAGATTATGGATATTCTGCAGGACCACATAATGACAGTTGGCAAGCGGTATGAAGGCAGAGTTGCCCAGTGGAGCGTTGTAAATGAAGCATTTACAAGGCAGCAACACCTGTTTAATTTACGTGATTGGTGGGCTGACAATACTGGAGGGTTAGAGTACATTGACCAATCATTTATATGGGCGCGCCAAGCCGATCCAAAAAGCAAACTTATCTTGAATGACTTTAACAATGAAGCCATAAACGACACATCAAATGCCATGTACGACTACGTAAAAGGCGCGCTAGAGCGTGGGGTGCCAATAGATGGAATAGGCATGCAAATGCATCTCGATGGTGGTCATCCGCCAACAAAAGATGAAGTAATGTCAAATATGAAGCGTTTCGCTGCTTTAGGACTTGAAGTGTATGTGACCGAATTTGATGTCAATATGAATGATGTTAAAACCGACGCAGAAGGAAAAAACAAAATTCAAGAAAACATATACTACGAAATGATGCGGGCATGTATTGAATCAAAGGTATGCAATAGCTTTGCGTTCCTAGGAATTACAGATGCCGAGACATGGTACAAACACATTGGCCTAAAAGACCCGCGCCCACTTATGTTCGATGAATTGTACAAACCAAAACCAGCTTTTTATGGTATACGAACTGCGTTGGAACAAGAATAACGACGACAGTGAATTAGTTGATTACATTCATAATCAGGGGACGTATACTGAAAAATATTTGAGTAAACAGCAAAGATTTTTTATTGCTATCAGTGTTTTGGGCTCGTTTGTGGCTTTTTCAGACTAGAACTAGGCTTATTGGAATATGCGTTGGAACATCCAGAATATGGCAATGCTGGCAATGACAACGGCTGTAACTTTAATTAACTTTGGGTACCAGTTTTTATTTCGCAGCAGGTATATGAATGGCAAAGCCACAGCAACAATTAGGAGTTGGCCTAGCTCTATGCCAATGTTAAATGAAACTAAAGAAGCTAAGAATTTATCAGGCGGCACTTGAATCTCTTTTAACAGACCGGCAAAACCAAGCCCATGGAATAAACCAAATGAAAATATGATTAAGAGCTTTGCCCGGGGTGATCCTAAAAATGATTTTTTGGGTAAAAACACGGTAGTTATGGCGACTACAGCAATAGAAAGTGCTATAACTGGCTCGACCAATCGTGGGTTCAGCGTCAACACCCCCGTGCTGGCCAAAATCAAAGTTATGCTGTGGGCAATGGTGAAAGTGCCGGTGTATTTTAATACTTCTTTTATGCTGACAAACACCAGCAGAAAAGACAGCACGAATAATATATGGTCGATACCGCCCAAGATGTGCTGAACACCGAGCTTCATAAAGTCCAGTGCATTATCAGTAAAACTTGTATCTTGGTTGACTATTTCAATTACGTCTTGCTGGTCTTTGACTCTTCCGGATATCTCCGGCGCGTTCTTATCGATGTAGTCCTTGATTTGCTCTTCCGAAGCCTCAGGATTATCCTTGATATATTGAATAACGTTCTTTGGCAAAAGCTCATGAGCCGACGCGTGGTTAGTCACTGCGAGTGGTATCGCGACAAATAGACAAACAGTCACAATTAAAATTAATCTTTTCATGTCTCTATTTAAGCCCTTCCAGTGCTGTGTTGGCGGCTTCACGGTCTAATAATGAGAAGTGGCTTTCAAGTAAATAGTTGTCGAGTTCAAAGGCTGTTTTTAGGTACTGTCTAGCCTGTTCTTTTTGGCCCAATTTATTGGCAATCATGCCGGCGTGAAAATAAACTATAGGTACCTTGAGGCCAGTTTTCAACGCCTCATTGATATGGACTTGGGCCTCTGGATAATTGTTTGAATGATACAGCGCCCAAGCCATGGCATCAGATGAGAAAATATTCGGGCGGGCGCTCAGGGACTTTTTGGCTAAATCTAGCGCTTTTACGGTATCTTCTCCGCGAGCAGACAGATGAGTAGACAGCTCATAGTCGTTATTGACTCCGTTGGCTGAGGATTGATCGAACGCTAGCTGGGCTAAATAATACTGTTGGTCGGCTTTTGCCTCGTCACCCATAGCACTGTAGGTGTCACCCAGAGCAGTCGAATATTGAGCAAGGGGTAAGTCGTCGAACGCCTGCTGAAAATGTTGGAGGGCCTTCCTATAGTCATTGCGGGCAAACGCAACTCTGCCCAAACCTTCTAGCGCCGGCGGGAAGTCTTTATAGGTACTGAGTGCTTGGTTGAATATCTGCTCGGCTTGGTTAAGATCGGTTCTGGCGTAGAGCTTGCCAAGTTCAACTTGACTGAAGGCAACGTTTTCAGGGTACGAAGAGCCAGCGCTAATAGCGCTCCGAAGCGCTGCCTTCGCACCCTCGATATCGCCATAAAGTTCTCTGATATAGGCCACTCGATTATAAGAACTAAGGTTGGGGCGCCTGTCAACCATAGTTTGGAATGAAGTAACAGCTTCGGTGTAGCGTCCGAGCTCTATCTGCCCGTCACCCAGCAAGCCGTAGTAATCCACTTTATTTGGGTTAAGGGCGACTGCATTCTTGGCAAGCTCT
Source organism: Candidatus Saccharimonadota bacterium (assembly GCA_013815785.1). Lineage (GTDB taxonomy): Bacteria > Patescibacteriota > Saccharimonadia > Saccharimonadales > JACDFO01 > JACDFO01. The sequence goes on from JACDFO010000010.1 coordinate 15,284, forward strand.
AGTCCGGCTGGGAAGTTGTGTCTGCCGTAAGCTACAGCTGACTGCGTGGCGACAACTTGGTCGTTACTAGGCTCTATGGCAACCGCCCTGGCCAGCAAATCATCGCATTTTGAGTAATATTCTGTGTCGGCTGTTTCCCGCACCTTTTGTAAATAATTTTGGCAGAGTGTCACCAACAAGTTGATATTCTTGGGGTCGGCAGAAAGCCTATTCTCGGTAGCGGTTATCGCCTTGTCTAAGAGGCTAAGTGATTGCGCAGAATCTGTTTTCGACATATTTCTGTTTGTTAGGTATATGGCGCCTATTACACCTAGCAGGCTTGTAATAATTACTAGTAAGTACAGTATTTTTTTAGATGATTTGTGGGAAAGTAGTAGTTTGGGTAGAGAGTGCGACATTGCTAGTATTATCCTACATTCTATTTATTGCTAAGACTAGCAGGCCCGATGCCTCAGTGCCTGCTAGTTATTGAGTTTTTCTGTCCTAGACTTCAGTCTTTGTGTACGTAGTCCTTTTGGCTAGCGGTTTATGGTGGTGACCGATCGTCTCTTTAAGATAGATGCTAGTACCGCACCTACGATAAGGGCTACTAGGGCCGTGCCAATTATCTGAGCAGTGCTGGCATTTTTACGCGAATTGTTTTGGCCATCATTATTGCCTGAGCCATCGGGTGCTAGTGTGGTACTAAAGCCGTCATTTGGTAAGGCTAGGTATGGGAAACCAGTTCGGAAATCTTTATCGTTGCTGTCTACGCCGTCACCAAGCTGGGTTGCCAGTGGGTCGGCAACAAAGTCTGGGTGGAACATTGCATAGGCGGCTCCCGCAACTGCCTGCTCAGATATATCCACTACGTCATCTGCCAAACGACGACCGTTAGGATAGCCTTGGGTGTCTTTTGCTAGTACACCAAGACGGTTAGGGGTTTCGGTTAGAGGTACGGCTAGGTTCAAACGCAACTGTTCTGATGGCTTGACGTTAGCTGGCATGGTAAGCTCGGGAATACCAGTTAGGAAGATAGCTATTAGGTCATCACGCTGTTCTGGAGTTCCAAAGTCACCCTGAGGCGGTACTTTAATTTTGTACAAAGCGTTCAGTAATTTTCCAAGCTCAGGGTTAGTTACACCATTGGCAAATTGGGCGTCATCAACGGGCTTAGAACCGTTCCAGATATCTTTAGCGCCAAGAGGCACAACTACTTCGTTAACCAGTGGCGCACCAAGGCGAGATACTTGTACAAAGTCGCCACTACCAGTAGCTGTTCCAGCTCCAAGTACAGTTGTGCTGCGGCGAGATGATGTGGTCCAGACCCCAATTACAGCTGCGGGGCTCTTAGGGTCGGATGGCCGTGAACCGTCACTGGTAAGTTCGGTGGTAGGAACCTGCAAGGCTAACGACTGAACATTAAAACCTTTAAGTCCATCTTTACCCTCACCGGCGTTGCCAGGTACTTTACGAATAGACAATAGGTCAAATATGCCTCCAAGGTCAGCAAAGAATGGGTCGTCACTTTGACCTGCAAAAGTCTTAACATTGCCGATTGTTTTTACTGCTTGGGCTTGGAGCTGTTCGTAGTTCGGTGTTGAGGTAGGTCCCACATTACTTGGTGGAGTTGGAATGTCGGTACCTAGTACAGTCGAACCGGCAGCCGTAATCTTGGTCAGGCTATAAGTTTGGCGAACGTTCCAGGTTGGATCATCCAAAGATTTGATGGGGCCAGTGTTATACAGAAAAGTCTTAGGATTCTGTGTAGTGGTTGTAAACTTGTACTGGTAAGTAATATCCGGAACGGCATCGCCGTTATTATCTATATTAATGTCATAAAGCACGTTGTCGTCAAAAGAATAGAAGTTTGGACCCCCTGGTGGATTCTGAAAAGGCAAGTAGTTGGCAATGAGTGTGGTGGTTTCTGGCGCATCGGGGCTGACAAAAGCATACAAGTCTGTGCCATCGGCTGTAGGATCTCCAGATATTAGTGGCGCTTCCCGGTGACTAGAACTGTATACGCTAAGTGGTAAAATCGACATGGTGCCTACAAAAGCAATCAGTATTGCTGCTATAGCCCCGCGGCTCAGCTTCTTATTGGTTAGTATACTCATGGTGGCTCCCTGTGCTGTAATTTAGTTAATTGAGTTAAATATAACTCCTAATTACTGTAGTGTCTGTACAAAATCTCGCTAACTGTTATTTTCAAAGTTCCTCTAGCGCAGGGAAGAAGGCCGAGACCTTATTTCTACCATGACAGTTAGTGGGCGTATACTGAAAGATATATGGGTAAACAACAAAGACTTGTTATTGTTGTCAGTGTATTGGCTTCGTTCGTTGCTTTTTTGGATGGGTCAATTATTAATGTCGCGCTACCGTCTATTTCTCGTGATATTGGCAGCGGATTGGCGGCTCAGCAGTGGATTGTAGATGCCTATAACCTACCTGATTGGTTAAGGATTTGCACGTTTTTCTCTGATATGATGGTTGTATGAAAATCTTAGTAGTTGGCGGTAGTCATGGTATCGGTAGTGAGTTTGTTAAGCGCGCGCTTGCTTTAGGACACACTGTCACCGTCTTTTCGCGGAATCCAGCACAATTGAGTATCGAGCACGCCAATCTTCGTCTCCACCCAGGCAACGTTCTTGACGCCTCGTCTGTAAAGCAGGCAGTCCGCGGCCAGCAAGCAATAATTTGTGCGCTGGGTCTTCCAACTCGTATCGCTATTGGCCCGCCGTTTGCAAAACGCTCCTATGTTCTGTCTGGCGGTACAAGTAATATCTTGCAAGCAATGACTACGGAGGGCGTAAAACGATTTATGTGCGTAACTGCGATCGGTACCGCCGATAGCGCTAGTCAGTGCACGCTATTTGCTCGAGTAAGTTTAAGAGTCGGTCTTAGGTGGCTTTTCAAAGAAAAAGATCGACAAGAAGAGTTGATAAAAGCAAGCGGGCTTGATTGGACAATTATTCGCCCAACCGCCTTAACTAACGGTATAGAAAGAGGTGATAAAGAGACAAAAGTAGGAGAAAAATTGCGTTCTGGTATCTTGACTCAAGTCTCACGGGCCGATGTGGCCGCGACAATGCTGGGCATGCTGGACAAGCCAAAAAGCTATAAAAAAGCTTATGTTATCAGCTACAAAGCTCGGTTAGGAGATAGCGTACGCTGGCCGGCTACTATGGTCATGGCTAGGAACCGGGACATTACCTTAGAGGGGCCAACGAAAACGTTGTTTTAAAGGCCCGGCACCAAATAACGACAGATTTATATTCCTCTATATTATCTGGCAATTTGTAGGTCTGTTCACCAGACGTTTTTTGTAGTTTGCCCAAAGATACGAAGTCACCTGGGTTTTTATCATTTTCGTCAGCAGTTTTAGAAAAATATACAAACAAATCCGGCCCGTTTGTCACACTGAAATCGTCGCCAAACTTTACGATATTCCCTTGATCCGTTTTGATTATCTGCGCTGTACCACTACCTTTATGAAAGCCGTCAATAGCGATAAAATCACCCTGTTTGAGCGTTGCTGCGCCTGAATTTTTAGTATCAATAGATTCTGCTACTGTACTCTGGTCTACGGTTTCAGTTTTTTCAGTTATATTTTTAATTGCAAAAATGCCGCCGCCAACGGCTATAACAACGACTGCGAGTAGAATAATTTTTTTCATACGCCTTCCATCTAACATCTATCATTGTAACAAAGAAACTCATCGCTAAGACAGGTATTTTTCTTGGTTGAGTACGTGCAATCGAATTGGAATCTCGTCTTAAGTGAACTATGGAGGCGGAATTAATTCTTTAAGACATAGAAATTGTATTTAGCAACTTGGCAATTAGAAACGCTATGTTTAATTAAAGCAAATAATTAGCATTAGAAAATTAGGTTTAGAATAACGGTTAGTATGATGCTTATTAGAAGGCTGGTTAGAAAGAAAAATTTGATGTATACCTTACCATTATTATCCAATTTATGATTCATAACCATTAGCTGTTATCAATAGTAGTGACATTTAAGTCGGCACCAGGCTCTGGAGTTGAATTATTTTTCTTAACTACACTGTATTCTTCTTCGGTAATAATAACTTCTTCAATTGCTTCAACTTGGTGTTTAAGTTTTATAACAAAGGAATCTCTGTCTACGTGAATTTTTTGATACGTACTTAGCTTTATCGGTATTCTAGCGCTACAGTTTTCGTCTGAGCACTCACATTTAAACTGTAATAGTAAGTCATCATCGCTGATTAAGTGTGGATTATCATCTTCTATATGAAGCGCATTGAGCTCATCAAGATCATCGCCGACCTTTTCGTTTGCACGCCTGAAAATCATTTCATTTTCAATCTGTCGCTGTTCAGCAATCGGTAGATTCATAATTGTAGTATAGCGTATTACATCAACTAACGTTGTTAGAAAACGTCCATTACAATACTTCATTTAGTGTATATATCTGGAGGTGTCAAACTTGGTAGCGGGGGCAGGACTCGGTCACGTTCCGCGACCCCGAAACTTCATCTTTGAAAACCTGTTTTCAAGAGAAGATTTCCTTGCGGACTGCCACAGGCAATCCTCACCTGCGACCTTTTTAGCGTCGCAGAACCGAATTAGACTCAGTACCAAGATAAAACCCCCACCTTCCGGTGAGGGCTTAATCTTGGTAGCGGGGGCAGGACTCGAACCTGCGACCTTGTGGTTATGAGCCACACGAGCTGCCACTGCTCTACCCCGCGTCGGCGTCGGAATCGACGGTCAGCTTCCGTAATTACAAAAGTATTTGCACTTACTCCAACTTCTAGTCGCTTCCTCCTCTTCAAATTTGTGAATCTTCTCACAAATTTGGGGAAGGCCAATAGCTGCACTAGAAAAATCTAGTCCGAGAGCACTATAAAGTACTCTCGTGCTGTTTAGCTTGGTTATCTTAGCAAACAGGGGTGCTTTTGTCAATTCACTGCATAGCGTTGCATATATGTTTAGACAACACTTATACATTAATATTCTGCGAATCACACTTAGTTCGTATCGACTAGCGGTTGTTTACGAGGTCTCGGAGGTCTCTCCAGTCGTCCTGAAATTCCGCTGGCATAGCTTTGAACTGATCATCTGCAATTTTATTCCAATCTAACTTTTTCAAAATGTTTCTCCTTGGTTGGTTACGATAGGAAATTATAAAGTTACGAAATATAAGCGTCTGTAACAAATCTCGCCAACTATCTGTTCTAATAGGCAACAAAATAACTCTTATACTTAGTATGTTAAGCTGAAAAGACGAACAATTAATCCTGAGGAGGTGTTATGTTAGCAAGAATAATTGAAGAAGCGACAGATGCAGTTGCAGCAGCCGTGAACGGTGTTGATAATATTTTGGATGCGATTACAGGCAGCGTTAAAAACCAAATAGTAGGTGTACTGCAGGGATCAGGTGAGATAGCCGGTTCTGGCGTTGAGGCAGTCGCATCAGTCGCCAGTGGGGCTATTAAAGGTGCTGGCCAAGTAGGGGGATCACTAACAGATACGATTTATGGAACCATGAGCGGCGTCGTTAAAGGTGCTGGTGAAGTTGGTGGAGATGTTATATCGGTTGTTGGCGGAGCAGCAGAAGGTATCGTGAAAGCAACGTCCGAAACCGGTGGTGACATAGGCTCAGCTGCCGTAACAGCAGTAGAGGGAGCCATTAAGTCTGCCGGTGATGTCGGAGCCGACACTTCCGAAGCAGCCAAGTCCGCAGTTGGTGGTGCTATGAACGCAGCAACTAGCGTCGGTGGGGATGCCGTAGAAACAGTCCGAAGCGCACTACTATCAGCAGCTGCCTTGCCACGAGATGTGATTGAATCAGCCTTACGTGGTAGCGATGACAAAAAAGAATAATCTTAACATTACTCCTTAGAACCACAACTGTACAACTATTGTCGACTATGCTTTCTGGTATATACTGATTTCATGAGTGACAACTTGTCTAAAGACCGCTTGGTTCGTAATGAGCAAATTCTTCGTGATAAAAACACTAGTGCTAAAAATGCTATAAAAAAGTACTTTCGTAATAATTCAAAAGTAAAAGCGACACCAATAGATTTTGTCTGTGAGTGCTCCGCATTAGACTGCGATGAACGCGTCAAGCTCTCAATAAATGCCTACGAAAAAATTCATCAGCGTAAAGACCGTTTTGCCATTGCCAAAGGGCATGAAACACCGATTGTTGAAAAGCTAGTAGCTGATAAACAAAATTTTGGAGTCGTAGAAAAACACGAGCTTAACGCGTAGTCATTCGCCACCGCATCTCTGCTATGATGTTATTAAGATGAGCTACGAAAAAATTAAACGACTGTTTTATACATTCGCATTTTTCGATGATTTTCTACTTATTTATCCTTTGTACGCAATCTTGTTTTCAGAAAAGGGGTTAAACCCAGCACAAATTTCAAGTCTGTTTATTGCCTGGTCCGTAACAGGATTTTTACTAGAGGTTCCATCGGGTTCGGCAGCCGATAAATATCCTCGCAGAACCGTACTGTTATTCGCAATCGCCGTGCGGACACTGGCATTTACCGCTTGGCTGGTAGAACCTACCTACAGCGGTTTTCTAACCGGGTTTATACTGTGGGGCATCAGCGGTGCCTTTGTATCTGGAACAGAAGAAGCGTTGGTTTATGATGAGCTAACCCGGGTAAAAAAGACGTCGCAGTATAGCAAAGTAACTGGACGCATGGAAAGTCTGAGGATTGTTGCATTTATTCTAGCCAGCTTCTTAGCCAGTTTGCTAGCCAATCGTGGCTATAGCATAATCTTGATTCTTAGCAGTGCCTCGGTGACTCTGTCGGCGGCGCCAATCTATTTGCTTCCCAAAACTAAAGCAGTTGAATCAACCGACGAAACTAAGTACTTTACCTATGTAAAGACGGGCATTAAGCTGGTACTAAAAAATAGCAGACTTTTGTTTATAATCGGTTTTGCATCCATCATAGTCGGTCTTGGAGCAGCCGATGAATACTTTAATCTGCTTTTCGACGAAAAAGGGTTTTCGAATAGTCGGATTGCTATTCTGGTGGGCGTTGTATCCCTATTTGGTGCACTAGGTACCGCCTTTGCACATAAATTAGAAAATAAAAAAGTACCTGTTTTTGGGGTCTTACTTGTAGCCGCCAGTCTATTGTTAACTTCGACATTGGTGCCGGCCGGGCTAGTTCCAATTATATTAGGGCTGTACCTAGCACTTACTTACATAGTGGGAGTGCTCTTTAATACGTATTTGCAGCAGGAGGCAACTGATGCAAACCGTGCAACCATGACTTCCGTCCAAAGTTTAGCTATAGAATTTTTCGTTATCATAACCTACTGTTTATTCGCAATAGCCAGCCAATTTGAAAGCTATAACTTTAGCTTCCAAGTACTAGCGATTATTCTTTTTGTGATTGCAATTGTCTATGCGATTGTAAGTAGAGTTTCTAAAACATGGAATAATCTCAGGATTACATAAATGATATTGAACTACATCGATAAAGGCGAGGGAAAACCAATTGTTTTTTTACATGGTCTAGCAGCTTCTCTAAACTACTGGAATTCTTATGTAGCAGAGTTGTCAAAAACTAATCGCGTTATAGTAGTAGATCTTTTGGGTTTTGGGCGCTCCCCGCAGTCAGCTAGCGATTACACGCCAGAGACTCATGTGCAGGCAATAAGACAAACTTTAGAATCGCTTAATGTTCATGAGCCGCTTACGCTGGTTGGGCACTCTATGGGTGCATTAATCGCGCTCAAGTTTGCTGCTGGTTTTCCAAACGAAATATCTAGATTAGTCTTAGCGGGTATGCCGATTTTTAAAAGTGAAGAAGAAGCCAAAAAAGACATCACAAAATCAAAAAAGCGATTTAAATATGCATACTATGGTCTAAGCTCGCGCGTTTTATGCACTACCTGGTGTTACGCACTTCGCCCCATAAGCAAACGGCTCGCTCCGTTGTATCTGCCTAAACTACCGAAAGCAGTCGCCGAAGATTCGGTGCTGCATACCTGGCGTTCGTATTCAGAAAGTTTACATAACGTAATCGAAGCCCAGAACGTTAGCGAGGATTTACATAAACTGAAAATACCGACGGTTTTAATTTATGGCAACAAGGATAGCCAAGTAGTTTTGCGAAACGCGAAGCTGCCAAAAGTTATTCCTGAGCATGTGGATGTCGTAATACTAGAGGGAACTCACAATCTGCCATTAGAAAAACAAAAAGAGGTGCTTGGATTTATTCGGTAGTTTCGCTTAAGATAGCGAATAGGAAGTTTATGGTTTTAATCTGGCAGCGAATTTCTGGCGTAATTTCTGAAGCTTCGGGTTAATAATGACCTGACAGTAGGCTTGTTCAGGATTCGTTTCGAAATAATTTTGGTGATAATCTTCCCCGGGGTAAAAAGTTACTAATGGCTCTAATTCTGTTACGACAGGATCATCCCAGAGCGCTTGAACCGACTTTATGGATTCCTCGGCTATCTGTTTCTGTGAATCATTAGAATAAAAAATAACAGACCTGTACTGAGGGCCTATGTCGTTACCTTGGCGATTTAGTGTTGTTGGGTCATGAATCGCCCAAAAGATGTCCAAAATTTCCGCTAGTCTAATAA
>JACDFO010000053.1 GCA_013815785.1 Candidatus Saccharimonadota bacterium
AGTCCAGGCTGCACTGACAGGGCACTTGGTTTTTGCCACACTCCACACCAACAATGCCGCTACTTGTCTGCCACGTTTACTAGATATGAGTATCGAACCATTCTTGATAGCCAGCACAGTCCGAGCCGTTGTCGGTCAACGACTGGTCAGACGATTATGCATAGATTGCCGAGAGGAAGTTGCACCAGATCCAGCTACTCTTAAACAAATTGCCGAAATATTCGGTACCGACAGTGCCCCGGTGATGAAGCGTATTCATCAGTTAGAACAACAGGCGTTTGATGGTGGAATCGGCAAAACTAATACCGGCAAAAGTAGTGCAAAAACTTCAGAACTTTCTACTACGGATAGTAAGATTACCCGTTTGTTCAAAGTACATGATGGTGGCTGCGAATCCTGTAACCATATTGGTTACAAGGGACGAATGGGTATTTATGAGGTTCTCAATAACAGCGAAGATATTTCCAGATTAATCGTGAGTAATGCAACGAGCGATCAAATTCAGCAACAAGCCATAAAAGAAGGCATGGTAACCATGCAGTTTGACGGTTTTATCAAAGCCCTGCGCGGTTCTACGAGCGTCGAAGAAATTCTAAGAGTTACATCAGAAAAATGAAATTCACTTATACCGCAACTACCAAAGAAGGCAAAACCATTCAGGGAGTAGCCGATGCTGTAAATCAAGAATCACTGGTGGCCATGTTAGCTAAGCAAGGCGCAAGACCGATCGTAATAAAAGCTGACGGTTCTAAGGCAGGTAAAACCAAGCGCGGCAAAAAAGTCAAAAGCAAAGATCTCGTAGTCTTTACCAGGCAGCTCTCTACTATGGTCTCGGCCGGAGTACCATTAACCCGAGCGATGGCCACTTTGCAGACACAAACGGAAAATAAATATTTCCGGCAAGTGCTCACAGCGGTCATGAAGGAGGTTGAAGCCGGTCAACCACTTGGGGAAACATTTGCTAAGTATCCGAATGTTTTTTCTGATGTATATGTAAATATGGTCAAAGCTGGAGAGGCAGGCGGTATTCTAGATGAAATTCTAAAACGACTGGCCTCGCAGGTCGAACAAGACGCCAGTATGCGCAAGAAAGTTAAAAGTGCCATGATGTACCCGATGGTAATCTTTGGGATTACAATCATCGCCTTTTTCGGAATTATGATGTTTGTGATTCCTAAACTCGGTAAGATTATCACTGATTTGGGTGGACCGGACGCTAAGTTACCGATTTATACGCAAGTATTACTTGATGGCAGCAAGTTTATGCAAAGTAACGCTGTCTTTGTTTTTGGAATCATGTTTTTGATAATTTTTCTATTCCGGCGATACATTAAAACCCCTAAGGGTAAACTACAGTGGCACGGTCTATTGTTGCGTATTCCAGTTGTGAAAATGCTGATTACAAAGATTGCCATAGCCCGTTTTGCACGTACTTTTGCCTCACTGATGTCTGCTGGAGTCGCCGTCCTTGACGCATTGGAGGTAACTGGTGGGGCTATAGGTAATAAGGTTATTGAGAATGAACTAAAAGAAGCCGCCAAAGCTGTACAAAACGGCAAGCAGCTCAGTGAGCCATTGTCTCAAAGCAAGCATTTCCCTGCTATCGTGCCACAAATGTTGGCCATAGGTGAAGAAACAGGCCAGATTGATACAATTCTTATCAAAGTCGCTGATTTTTACGAAGAAGAAGTTGAAACTACGATTGACGGTCTGAGTTCAATTATTGAACCCCTTATGATTGTAGTTTTGGGCGGGATGGTTGGGCTTATTGCGGCATCTGTGATGGGCCCAATCGCCTCACTCAGCAAAAATATCGGTTCATAACTTATGGTGTACATACATGTAAACTTGACGAGATATCGGTTATGGTTATAATCAGCTCTAGACGCCTATAAAAATAGGCTCGATATAAAACATAGTAGAAAGGGTGGGCATTAACATGTCATTCAAGTCAAATAGTAAACAGCAGGGTTTCACCATAGTTGAACTCTTAATCGTTATTGTCGTTATT
>JACDFO010000011.1 GCA_013815785.1 Candidatus Saccharimonadota bacterium
GACCGTAGAACTTACTAATAAAGTTACTGGTGAAGTCAAAGAACAAGAGATTTACCTTGGCGACTACCCGTGGATGACGGAACGCGGCACCTTTGTCATTAACGGTGCAGAACGCGTTGTTGTCAGTCAGCTGATTCGTTCAGCCGGCGTATTCTTTACCGCCGACACCCACAATACAAAAAACCAATACGGCGCTAAAGTCATCCCGGGCCGTGGGGCATGGCTGGAATTTGAAACAGCTGCCAACGGTGCCATGTATGTCAAAATTGACCGTAAACGTAAGATTGCTGTAACGACCTTGCTGCGCGCACTTGGTATGACAGAAAATCAAATGCGAGATGCCTTTAAGCATGTTGACCAAGGCAAAACCAGTTACCTCGACGCTACATTCGACAAAGATCCGAGCAAGGGTGCGAACGATGCGCTGATTGAAGTCTACCGCCGCTTACGTCCGGGTGACCTAGCTACTGTCGATAACGCCCGCAGCTTACTCGAAAATATGTTTTACAACTTTAAGCGTTTTGATTTCAGCCGAGTCGGCCGATATAAAATCAATAAGCGTTTGGACCTGGATATACCCAACACTGCCGAAAATCGCGTCATGCGCTTGGAAGACCTTGTAGCAATTATTGCGGAGATTATTCGTCTCAATACCACACAGCTACCGGCTGACGATATAGATTCATTGGCTAACCGCCGTGTTAAATTGGTGGGCGAACTGGTGCAGCGCCAATTCCGTATCGGTTTACTTCGTATGGTACGCAACACCAAAGACCGTATGTCTATGAGCGAAATCGAAACTGTGACACCTGGACAGCTGATAAACGCCCGTCCTATCGTTGCTGCTGTTCGTGAATTCTTTGCTAGTTCTCAGCTGTCTCAGTTCATGGACCAGATCAATCCACTCAGCGAACTAGCACACAAGCGACGTCTCAGCTCAATGGGACCTGGTGGCCTTAGCCGCGAACGCGCCGGCTTTGAAGTGCGTGATGCTCACGCTACCCATTACGGCCGAATCTGTGCTGTAGAAACTCCAGAAGGTGCCAACATCGGTTTAGTACTTAACCTGGCTAGCTATGCCCGTATCAATGATTACGGTTTCATCGAAACGCCTTATCGTAAGGTGTTAAGCGCAGTTACTGCTAAAGACGCTGTTGGCCACACGGCTTGTGTAGATTTAGAAGACGAAAAAGGAAAAACAATAGTCAAAGCTGGTTCCAAAATTACAGCTGAACAAGCAAAAAAGATGGCTGCTCGTAAAGGTCAGATTACCTGGCCAGTAAAAGCAGTTGTGACAAAAGAAGTCTTATATCTTGATGCAGCGGAAGAAGAACATGCGGTTATTGCAAGTGCCGGTGAAGATATTGATGATAACGGGTTCTTTGTAGCTGAACGTGTAAGTGCACGCAGCTTCCTAAAATCCGGAGAAGTTGACGCTAACGATGTCACGCACATGGATGCATCACGTCGTCAGATTATCGGCTCGAGTGCAGGTTTAATTCCTTTTGTTGAAAAGAACTATGTTTATCGTTCACTCATGGGTAGTAACCAACAGCGCCAAGCTGTTCCATTGGTCAGCCCTAAGTCACCTATTGTAGGTACTGGTATGGAAACTATCGCTGCCGAGAACAGCGGCCAGCTGATTTTGGCCGAAGCCGACGGTGAAGTCGTACGAGCTAGCGGTGACGAAGTTATCGTGAAATATAAGGACGGTAACGTTACGTATTCGCCACAGCACTTTGTACGCTCTAACGAAGGTAGTTCTATAAACCAAAAGGTGGTTGTAAACACCGGCGATATGCTCAAAAAAGGTGATCCGATCATCGAAGGCATGTCAGTTGCAGACGGCGAATTAGCTCTTGGAAAAGACCTGGTCGTCGCCTTTATGCCCTGGAGTGGTTACAACTTTGAAGATGCGATTATTATTTCTCGCAAACTTGTAGAAGACGATACGTTGACATCAGTTCATATCGTCGATTTTATGGTTGAAGTCCGTGAGACCAAACTCGGCCCAGAAATTGTAACTCGAGATATTCCTAATGTTTCCGAGGATGCTCTGCGTCATCTTGATGAAGAAGGGATCGTCCGTATCGGTGCAGAAGTGCACCCAGGCGATATTCTGGTTGGTAAGATTACACCTAAGGGTGAGCAAGAACTATCAAGCGAAGAGCGTTTATTGCGCGCTATCTTTGGTGAAAAAGCCAAAGAAGTTCGTGATACCTCACAGCGGATGCCGAACGGCAAGCACGGTAAGGTCGTGGGCGTTAAAGTCTTTAGCCGTGCAAACGGTCATGAGCTTAAAGCTGGTGTATTGATGCAAATCCAAGTCTACGTTGCCCAAATGCGAAAAATTTCTGTCGGCGATAAGCTTGGAGGACGCCACGGTAACAAAGGTGTTATCGCTCGTATTTTACCTGTCGAGGACATGCCGTTCACTGCAGATGGTACTCCAGTCGAAATCTTGCTTAACCCCCTAGGTGTTCCGAGCCGTATGAACGTCGGTCAATTGTTCGAAACTCACCTCGGTATGGCTGTCAGAGCTCTTGGCTATAAAGTTGCCAGTCCATCTTTCGATGGTGTGCAAGAACCTAAGATTCGCGAACTATTAAAAGAAGCAGGCCTGCCAGAAGACGGCAAGCAACAGCTATTTGATGGCCGCACCGGTGAAGCATTCAGCGAACGTACAACCGTCGGTTCTATGTACATGATTAAACTGAATCATATGATTGCCGATAAGATCCACGCCCGCTCAACCGGACCATACACTATGGTTACCCAGCAGCCACTAGGTGGAAAAGCCCAAAATGGTGGTCAACGCTTTGGCGAAATGGAAGTCTGGGCTCTTGAAGCTTACGGTGCGTCTAATACACTTCAGGAAATGCTTACAATCAAATCCGATGATGTCTATGGCCGTTCCAAGGCGTATGAATCTATCATCAAGGGTACCGAAATTGTAGGTCCTAAGGTGCCGGAAAGCTTCAACGTGCTAGTGAAAGAACTTCAAGGCTTAAGTCTTAAAGTTGACCTAGTTGTTTCTGATAATGTCATCGACGCCGAAGAAATTTTGGCTGAGAACATCAAAGACGAAGCAGCGCACCTGCCAGAAGTAGAAATGCCAGAACCAAGTATTTCAGACATTGATGTTTCTCAAGACGTTACAGCAGATGAATTCGTGGTTATGGAAATCGACGACGACATGCCTGCCACGACAATCATCACCGATGAAAACGAAAGTGTTACCGTAACTACCACAGATAATGAAGAAGAGGAGGCCGCCTAATGCGTCGTTACGATCACGGAGCCAATATCGCTGATTTCGATTCAGTACGCCTAAGCGTCGCTAGTCCAAATGATATTTTGGATTGGAGCCACGGCGAAATTACCAAGCCAGAAACTATTAACTATCGTACCCAAAAGCCCGAACGAGACGGTTTGTTTTGTGAACGAATTTTTGGCCCGGTCAAAGACATCAACCCGCATGATGCGAAGTACAAAGGCGTTCGCTCACGTGAAGCCGCAGTCGATAAAAACGGTGAAATCGTTACCAAAAGTATCGTACGTCGTGAACGCATGGGCCATATCAACTTGGCCTCACCAGTAGCGCACATTTGGTTTTTGCGTGGTACGCCTTCAGCAATCGGATTACTACTTGGTATGACCGTTAAAAACCTAGAGCGCATCGCATATTTTGCCAGCTACATCATTAAAAGTGTGGACGCCGCAAAACGCGACCAAATGCTCACCGACAAAGAAGCCGAATTTGCTGCTGCAAAAGAAGCTATCAAAGCTCGCTACGAAAAAGAAGCTGAAAGCGAAGAAGCCAATGTTAAAGCCTTGGCAGAAATGCAGACTAAAGAACTCGATGAAGTAACAGCTGATTTCGAGTTGCTTAAAAGCCAGATTGACGGTCTGCAAAAACTTAGTCTTATATCTGAGACGGATTACCGTAACTTGCCGGAAGATTTACAAGAACTCACGACAGTCGGTATGGGTGGAACCGCGCTCAAAGACTTGCTAGACGAAATTAATCTGACAGACCTCATACAGGAATTGACTGCTGAATCTGAGGAAGCCAAAGGCCAGCGCAAGAAGAAACTTATGAAGCGTCTTCGTTTGCTAGAAAGTATGAACCGCGCCGGAATTCTGCCGGGTAGTATGTGTGTCAGCGTCTTACCGGTAATTCCTCCGGATCTTCGTCCGATGGTCCAGCTTACTGGTGGCCGTTTTGCTACCAGTGACCTTAATGACTTGTACCGCCGTGTCATCAACCGTAATAATCGACTTAAAAAGTTGATCGATCTGAACGCACCTGAAGTCATTCGTCGCAACGAACAGCGCATGCTTCAAGAAGCTGTCGACGCTTTAATCGACAATAACAACGCTCGTTCAGGCCGTGCAGTCGCAGCGACTGGTCAACGTCGACGCCTCAAGAGCCTGAGCGATATGCTTAAGGGTAAGCAGGGTCGTTTTCGCCAGAACCTTCTAGGCAAGCGTGTCGATTATTCTGGACGTTCAGTCATCGTTGCTGGTCCAGAACTTAAGATTAATGAATGTGGTCTTCCAAAGATGATGGCTTTAGAGCTATTTAAGCCTTTTGTCATTGGCCACCTGATCGCTAATGAGTTTGCTCATAATATCCGTTCTGCAACCCGTATGATTGAAATGGGAGAAATCGCCGTTTGGGACGCGCTAGATGAAGTCATTAAAGGTAAGTACGTACTACTGAACCGTGCTCCGTCATTGCACCGTTTGTCCATCCAAGCTTTCCAGCCTCGACTTATCGAAGGTAAAGCCATTCAGCTTCACCCACTCGTATGTAAAGGTTTCAATGCCGACTTTGACGGCGACCAGATGGCCGTTCACTTGCCGCTCAGCGACGAAGCTCAAGCTGAGGCAAAGAACATCATGGCAGCAAACAAGAACCTGCTGAAACCAGCCGACGGTTCACCGATACTGAACATCGACCAAGACATCGTGCTCGGCTGTTATTTCCTTACGTACGAACGTCCTGGTGCAAGTACCAAAGTTCGTAATTTTATGAGCATTGAAGAGGCGTTGATGGCCCTAGATGCCGGCGTCGTAAGTCTTCAAAGCCAAGTCCGCATAACCTTCCGTGGCGAAATTCGTGAAACAACTCTGGGACGTGTCTTGTTTAACGAAATTTTCCCAGAAGATTTCCCATTCCAGGACGAACCTATGACCAAGAAGAAGCTTAATGGTGCGATGGCGTTGGCTTACCAAAAATACGGTCAAGACAAAACAGCGCTTATCGCTGACGATTTGAAAGACCTCGGTTTCTTGTACGCAACCAAGTCAGGACTCAGCATGGGTATGAGCGACTTCAGGGACATCGAGGGACTTAGCGCTATCTTAGAAAATGGCGAAAAGCGGGCTGCTGAAATCAGTACACAGTACGACCAAGGCTTCATCACTGATGACGAACGATACCGTTTGACCGTCGAAGCTTGGAAGAATATCGATAATGAAGTTCAAACTACGCTCTCAGAACAATTCGCCGGCGAAGACAGCTCAATGTCGATCGCAGTTGTGTCTGGTGCTCGTGGTAACATCGGCCAGGTCAAGACTGCCGTCGGTATGCTAGGACAGATGATCGATGCGACCGGTAAGACGATCGAGCTGCCGATTCGTTCGAACTATAAGGGTGGTTTGACTCCACTTGAATACTTTACGGCTACTCGTGGTGCTCGTAAGGGTATGATTGACACTGCTCTTAAGACTGCCGACTCCGGCTATCTAACTCGAAGACTTGTCGATGTATCTCAAGATGTATTTACGATTGATGATGAAGACGGCGATCAGGGCTTTGCGCTGACTCGTGCTGACGCAGAAGAAATCGGCGTTCCATACGCATCACGTTTGAATGGTCGTTTCGCAGCTGAAAAGGTCGTCGGCCATGTAAAACGCGGCGAACTAATCAGCAAAGAAGTTGCCGAAGCAATTCAAGCCGACGAAAGCCTAGACGGCATAAAGATTATGTCCGTCCTAAGTGCAACCAGTGTGCACGGCGTTCCTATGAAATCTTACGGACTTGATCCAGCTACCGGCTTAGTCGTGGCTAATCATCATCCTGTCGGTGTTATTGCCGCTCAGAGTATTGGTGAACCAGGTACTCAGCTAACGCTTCGTACCTTCCACGGTGGTGGTTCAGCCGCTGCAGATGACATTACGCAAGGTCTTCCTCGTGTAGAAGAATTGTTTGAATCTCGAACACCGAAAGGTCAAGCATATCTGAGTGATATTGCCGGTACCGTTCAGGCTTGGGAAGAGGGCGATCACTACGTAGTACAAGTTGCTGCCGATGATTCTGAAAAAATCGAATACGAACTTGGCAATAAGAAAGCACAAGTTGCCAGCGGCAGCGATATAGCTATCGGTGATGTTTTGGCATCAGACGAAGAAGGTAATAACCCTATCATCGCGCCGATTGCCGGCAAAGCTGAAGTGACCAAGAAAAAGGTCATGATAGTGCCAAGCAGCGACAGTGCTGTGCGTTATGAGATTCCAGGACACAAACAGTTAATGGTTAAAGACGGAGACATCGTAGTTGCTGGCCAGCGACTCACTAATGGTTCCATTAATCTGCATGAGCTCATGCGTTTGCAAAGCGTTGAAGCCACCCAGCGTTACATCATGAACGAAATTCTGCGCATGTTTGCGTCCCAAGGTCAGAATATTGCCGATAAGCATCTTGAAATCATTGTGCGTCAGATGTTCAGCCGTGTTCAAATTGACGAAGCGGGTGATACGGAATTCGTAACAGGCGATGTCGTTTCTAAGCTCGCAGTTGTAGAAGCTAACGAAAAGCTCTCCAAGGAAGGCAAGAACTTAGCCAAATACACACAGCTATTGCTAGGAATTACCAAGGCTTCGCTCAGCACCGACTCATTCCTGAGTGCAGCAAGTTTCCAAGACACAACACGCGTGCTTATCGGGGCCGCAACCAGCGGTAAAGTCGACAAATTGTTTGGTCTCAAAGAAAACGTTATCTTAGGTCGCCGTATTCCAGTTGGAACTGGCTGGCTTCCTGACGAAGACAACGATGGATTCAGCGACGTACTGCCAATCGAGACTCCAGTTGCCGACACGGTCTAAATCTGTTAGAGTAAGTTAGTAAATTAAGTGGTTTGAGCGGTACGTAGGCATTCGTACAATGCAGTAAATCACAACTATTAGGAGAAGAAATGCCAACAATCAATCAGTTAGTGCGCAAACCGCGGCACAGCAAAAAGGAGAAAACCAAGTCTCCAGCGTTGCATCGTGTCGTTAATACGCAAAAAACTACCAATTACGAAAAGGCTGCGCCATTTAAGCGTGGTGTATGTGTCAAGGTCACGACCAAGACACCAAAAAAACCTAACTCTGCGTTACGCAAAGTAGCTCGAGTTCGTTTGAACAACGGTTACGAAGTATGGGCTTATATCGGCGGCGAAGGCCATAACCTCCAGGAACACGCAGTCGTGCTTGTTCGTGGCGGACGCGTAAAGGACCTTCCAGGTGTGCGTTATCATATCGTTCGCGGTTCATTGGACTTGCAAGGTGTCAGCAACCGCAAGCAAGGCCGTAGCAAATACGGAACCAAGAAGGAGACCAAGTAATGCCTAGGAAAGTTACTAAATCTCTTATTCGTGTTGTTCAGCCAGACCGTTTGTATAACGACATTATGGTTACCAAGCTTATTAACCGCGTTATGTTAAACGGTAAAAAGCAAGTCGCAGAGCGTCTGGTATATAACGGCCTACAAAAAGCCGCTGATAAATTAAAGGTTCAAAATCCTTTGGAAGTGTTTGAACAAGCTATGGCGAATGTTAAACCGCACATGGAGACTCGTTCACGTCGTGTCGGTGGTGCTAACTACCAAATTCCGTTTGAAGTAAAAGGCCAGCGCCAGAACCACCTGACTATGATGTGGTTCGTAGCCGCCGCCCGTGCCAAAAAAGGTATGAGTATGGAAGACCGCCTAGCAATCGAGCTAGTAGATGCCTACAACAACACCGGTACTGCCGTTAAGAAAAAAGAAGACACCCACAAGATGGCAGATGCCAACCGCGCCTTCGCCCACTTCGCAAGGTATTAGTTCGTGAAAATCAGCCCAGAGCTGCAAGCTATGTTGCCCGAACAGTGCAGAAAATGCTCAGTTTTTGGCCGACTAGATTACGTGGCCGGATTATATGAGAATGATAAGTTCGGGCAGCCTACTGACGCAAATCTTAGTACGGCAGCTGATTACCGAAGAGCAAGGATTAAGTTACTGCAGCTGGTTAGCGACGACGATTGTCCCGGGACGATACGGGGTACGAGCACAGGTTCAAGAGCATGGGATGTAGGTAATTTCATAAAGAATATACGCTCCTGTCAAAATCCTAATTTTGAAAAAGTACAGGATGATCCTCTTATTGGAAAGCAACTTACTGAGTATTGGATTCCAGTTGCAGCAATATCCGATGATTTGGGAGAATAAAGTAAGTAAGCTATAAACGGGCTTGCATGTTGTTTACTTTTGGAATGTAATAAGATTATGACAATGCCATTTTACGATAGTTGTCCTGAGGACTTTCGCGGAGATGCAGAAGCATCTAAGGACTTCGTACAAGCTGAAGCCGATTTTGAAGAAACCAATGATTTACTGGATCATGCTGCAGCGATCAGAGCTGCGGCCTCCAGTCTGGAACCTACAAATGACACATTTAGAACTACAGGCTTTGGGCAGTTCGAGTCAGCTCGACTCTATTTAGGTTTCGCTACCCATCAACTATTTTTAAAAATTCGTGCTGACCGTTTGGAAGCCAGGGCCAAAAGAATTGCTGCAGTAGGCAATGACGTCAGTGTTGAATAGTTGCCAAAAATAAGCTATAGTAACAGGGAACGTGCATAGGGCGTTATTTTTATGTTAGGCCCATGTAAATATTAAGCTTTAAGAGCAAGCAGCTAAGGATATAGAAGAACGAAATGGCAGCAAAGAAGTACGCATTAGGCAAAATTAGAAACATGGGCATTATTGCTCATATTGACGCCGGTAAGACTACTACAACAGAAGGTATTTTGTACCGCACCGGCCTAAAGCACAAAATTGGTGCGGTGCACGACGGCGAGACCACAACTGACTATATGGCCCAAGAGCGCGAACGCGGCATAACTATCGTATCTGCAGCTGTTACGTGCTACTGGAAAGACCATCAGATTAACATCATAGACACCCCCGGCCATATTGACTTCACTGTCGAGGTAGAACGCTCCCTGCGTGTCCTAGATGGTGCTTGCGTCGTTTTTGATGGCAAAATGGGCGTAGAGAGCCAGTCTGAAACCGTCTGGCGCCAGGCCGATAAATACGGCGTACCTCGTGTTTGTTTTATCAACAAAATCAACCAAACCGGCGGCGATTTTTATAAATCACTTGATACTATTCACGCCCGTCTAACTAAGCGCGCTTTTCCAATTCATCTCCCAATTGGTTTTGAACAAGCCATCAACGGCATTGTCGACCTAGTAGCGATGAAAGCCTATACCTACAAGGAATTTACCGACAAGGCACTCGAAGAAGGCGAAATACCAGCTGATATGATGGATCAAGTCAAAAAATACCGTAGTTTGCTTATCGAAAACGCTGTGGCGGAAGATGAAGCGATGCTCGAGAAGTATTTTGAAGTCGGTGAAGAAGGTTTGAGCGAAGCAGACGTCAAACAAGCTATACGTACCGCCACATTATCTGGTAATTTCTTTCCAGTTACTGGTGGTGATGGCCGCGGAGTTATTGTGGAAAAAGTCTTGGACCTAGTAGTAGATGTGTTGCCGAGCCCGGAAGATCGGGGCTCTACCTGGGGAACTCACACTAAGACCGGCGATGAAATCGAACGTAAACCCGCTGAAAGCGAACCGATGGCTGGACTAGCATTCAAGATTACAACAGACCCATTCGTTGGTAAGTTAGCTTATTTCCGCGTATATTCTGGCAAAATGACGGCCGGTTCGTATGTGTTGAACAGTTCTACCGGCGAACGCGAGCGTATCGGCCGTATCGTACGTATGCAGGCTGATAAGCGTGAAGATGTTACAGAAGTGACTGTAGGTGATATAGCAGCAATTGTAGGGCTTAAAGGTACCACTACTGGCCATACCCTTTGTGACCCGACTAACCCTATCGTACTTGAGAGCATTACATTTCCAGAACCGCCTGTGTCTATTGCCATCGAGCCAAAGACGAAGAGTGATCAAGAAAAAATGTCGCTTGCTATGCAGCGTTTAGCAGAAGAGGACCCGACTTTCCGTATTCGAGTTGACGATGAAACTGGCCAGACCATCATCTCTGGAATGGGCGAGCTACACCTAGAAATCTTAGTCGATCGCATGAAGCGAGAATTCGATGTTGAAGCTAACATCGGCCAGCCACAAGTTGCTTACCGCGAAACCATCCGTAAAGATGCAGTTGAAGCTGAAGGCAAGTTTGTTCGCCAAAGTGGCGGCCGTGGGCAGTACGGTCACGTATGGCTACGCTTATCCCAGAACGAGCAAGGCAAGGGCTTTGAGTTCATCAACTCTATCAAGGGTGGTGTCGTCCCAAGCGAGTACATCAAGCCCGTCGAGCAAGGCATTATCGAAGCTATGAACAACGGCGTTTTGGCTGGTTATCCGGTGGTAGACGTTAAAGCAGAGCTCTACGATGGTTCCTATCACGATGTTGACTCCAATGAAATGGCGTTTAAGATTGCCGGAAGCTTGGGCTTCCAAGAGGGCGTAAAGAATGCCAAGCCAGTATTACTTGAACCAGTTATGAAGGTCGTCGTCGTTACACCTGAACAGTTTATGGGTGACGTGATTGGTGACTTAAACAGCAAGCGTGGACGGATTGAATCTATGGAAGACTTACAATCAGGAATCAAGGAAATTACTGCCTTCGTTCCGCTAGGCGAAATGTTTGGCTACACCACAAATCTCCGTAGCAGCACCCAAGGAAGGGCCAGTTCGAGCATGGAGCTTGACCATTACGCCGACGTGCCTAATAATGTTACTGAAGCTATCATTGCCAAAAAAGCTAAATAAAAATTAATAGAGGACGGTATGTTCAAATTAAGCCAACAAAAATATCGCGTAGGACGAATCCCGACCGGTGAAATCGTGCTAGGTTCAGACTGTGACGTGTCATATGACAAAGAGTTCCAAGATCCAGTAACTACAGGCGAAGCTCTCGGATCTATCTCTGTGCAATCATTCATAAACTCAGAACTATCCCAGGAATTAGAAGCAGCCGAAAACTAGTTCAGATTATGTACGTATTATGTTGTTGACATTGATTTTTAATGTCCTAGACTGTCTATTAGATACAGCTTAAGCTTAGGACATAAAAATCAATGGAAACAGCAGAGTTATCGCCCTCCGAGGCGTTGGCAACGGTTACGTCCACTAGCGGGAATGGGGTTTATGCAAGTGCGGACACATTGTTCAAGGGTGCCGTTTTCGGTCGAGATTCCTTGGAAGTAGCAGAAGATTTGTTGGCTACTAGACGTGAGCTTGTAGGGTCAATCATTCTCACGCTGGCTGGTTTACAAGGCACGCGCGATAATCATATTAACGAAGAAGAAATCGGCAAGATTGTTCATGAATATCGTACTGTTGTCGTTGACGGTGAGCCGATAGATTCGACTTCGCAACTGATATTTGATGAATTAGCATCTAGGTGGGGTGGCGAAGACGACCGACTGGCCTACTATGGCTCGATTGATGCTACACCGCACTTTATAAGAGTTGTCGATAAATATTGTGAGCATTATGGTGACCAAATACTGGACGAAACAGTCATTCGACCTGATGGTACAGAGGTTTCTGTTCGTGATGTACTTCATGGAGCAACGGATTGGCTTACCACGAAGATTGAAGACTCTTCATCAGGATTATTAGAATATCAGCGTCGTAATAGCCAAGGTATAGAAAACCAGGTTTGGAAAGATTCCAGAGAGTTTTATGTACACACGGATGGTCAGCTCGCAAACCATAAGGCACCGATAGCATCGATTGAGGTTCAAGGCCTTGCATATGATGCATTCATCGCTGCAAGCAAGCACGCTACTCCTGAACAAGCTTGGAACCTACGTAATTCAGCCTTTGCATTACGTGATAGAACCGTAGAACTTTTATGGCAACCGGATAAAAATTATTTTGCACTTGGTATCGACCATGATGAACAAGGTAATATGCGCATCATCGAAACAAAAACCGCAAACCCCGCCGCATTACTAGACAGTGCTATCTTTGACGAATTAGAGCCTATCCAAAAACAGACTTATCTTGAGGCCATAACTCGCACAATTATGAGTCCAGACTTTTTAACGGATGCCGGGATAAGAAGTCGCGCATTATCTCAGGCAAATCTTATACCGTTCTGGGATTATCATGGTTCGTATGTATCATGGCCAAAAGAAACATATGATATTGCCAAAGGATTACGACGTCAGGGTTTACCAAATCTGGCCCGTCAATTAGAAAACCGGCTAGTCAATTCAGTACGGAAGAGCAATGGTTACCCAGAATTCATGTACGTAGCGGCCGACGGCCGAGCACTGCTAGGAAAATCAGCTCAGACAGAACATGCAGATATCGTGTATATCGACAGTACGAATAACCCGGAACGTATACAGGCATGGACCGTATCGGCAGTAGTTTCGATTTTAAACGAGCGCGCAAAACATGCTGAAACGTTAGTCTTTTCTTCTTATCCAGAACTTGAAAGTGAATTATTATCAGAGTTTGTGAACTTGGAACTTGTCGAAGATAACATTGAGCTGGGTAAGATATATCCGGACGTTGTGTATCAACTTGTCAAAAAACAAAGTTCGCATTCTAATAATTTCGTGCACAATAAACTTCACGAGGCCGTAGCATAAAACTAACAAACTAAGTAAGAATTTTAGCAGTACGTTTTGATTTATTCTGATTAACTTTACGCGTACAAAGTCATATAAAGACTTTGTGGGACTTGTAAATGTGAGGTTTGACTTAAAATATATGCGTATTGCTATTGTAGCTGAACCATTTGTGCCGGTGCCTCCACGCCAGTATGGGGGAACAGAACAGGTTATTTATTATTTGATAAAAGGTTTGAAAGAAGCCGGGCATGAGCCTATTCTTTTAGGCACAGGCGATTCCACGGTAGATTGTGAGCTTATTCCTATCACAGATAAAGCCATTTATTTTCCGGCGACTTATAAAGACATAGCTGCTCATAAACGTAATGTTGCACGAATCAGGCAGAATACCCACAGACAGTTGACCAGACTCTTGCGTAGGGTTGATATTGTTCATTCACACTCTTTTGATTTAAAAAGTTACCAGCATTTCCCTAATTTAACTACCATCCATACTAAGTTTGAATTATCCGAGCTATCATATTACATGGCTCGAAGAAAGCTGTATTACGCTTCGATATCACATAATCAGCAAGCGGCCGGCCCATTTCTGAATTATGCCGGTGTCGTATATAACGGCGAAGATCCTAGTGATTTTCCTCTCGTTGCCGAGCCCCAAGATTACGTGTGCTTCCTAGGACGTTTTGATAGGGAAAAGAACCCGCACCTAGCAATTCAGCTAGCTATTAATCTCGGAATTAAGATTAAACTGGCGGGTAAGATAGATTATCTAGGCGAAGGCTATTTTGAAGAAGAAGTCGCTAAGTACTTTGATCACCCGTTAGTTGAATATCTCGGTGAGCTGAATTTTGAGGAGAAGGTTGAGCTGTTGAGTAATGCTCGCTGTAACCTACATCCGACTGGTTTTAGGGAACCATTCGGCTTGACCGTACTAGAAGCAGCATATTGTGGCACTCCTACACTAGCTATTGCACGTGGTTCAATGCCTGAACTCATAGAAGAAGCAAAGACTGGGATGCTTGTCGAGGACTTCGTAGAAGGATTTTATCAAATAGAAGAGTGTTTCAAAATGGATCGCAATTACATCTCAAGCCGGGCTAGAGAAAAGTTTAACTACCAGCAAATGACAAAAGATTACATTCGTTCATACAGGACAGTTTTGCAAGATTTTGCTAATAAAAAACAGCAGAAGCAAGCTTTGAAAGGTTTTGGCGTTCGGGCGAAACATCAATTACGTTTGGTGTGAAAACTGTAGCTGTAACCCTTTACAAACTGATGACGCTCAGGTAAAATTGTTCGGTAACTCGTGTGAGCGTCTGTTCGCTTATGCTAGAACAACTAATTAATTCAGGAACGGAGATACCTTATGGCAGAAAATTTTGACAGAACTAAGCCGCACGTCAACGTCGGTACTATGGGTCACGTCGACCACGGAAAGACAAGCTTAACAGCTGCTATTACCATGACGCTTGCAAAGCGCCTTCCAAGCGCAGTTAACAAAGCTGTAAATTATGATCAGATTGACAACGCTCCTGAAGAAAAAGCACGTGGAATTACCATTGCAACCTCTCACCAGGAATACGAATCAGAAAAACGACACTACGCACACGTAGATATGCCAGGCCACGCTGACTACGTCAAGAACATGATTACAGGTGCTGCCCAAATCGATGGTGCCGTGCTTGTGGTATCTGCTGCTGACGGTCCTATGCCTCAGACCCGCGAACACGTACTACTAGCCAAGCAAGTTGGTGTACCTTCCATTCTTGTCTTTATGAACAAGATGGACCTTGCAGATCCTGAATTAGTCGAACTAGTCGAGATGGATATCCGCGAGCTACTCGCTAAATATGAATTTGATGAAAACGCACCGATCATCAAAGGTTCTGCCACCAAAGCCATCGAAGGCGACGAAGCAGCTATGGATTCAGTCATGGAACTCGTTAAGGCAATGGATGATTACATTCCGGAACCAAAGCGCGATTTAGACAAGCCATTCCTTATGCCTATCGAAGATGTCTTCTCTATTAAAGGGCGTGGCACCGTTGCTACTGGCCGTATTGAATTAGGAATTGTAAAGATTAATGACGAAGTTGAAATTGTCGGTGTTAAAGACACTCGCAAGACTGTTGTAACCGGCATCGAAGCCTTCAAAAAGAATCTTGACCAAGGCCAAGCAGGCGATAACGCAGGTATTTTGCTTCGTGGCATCGAACGCGAAGATATCGAACGCGGCCAAGTGCTTTGTAAACCAGGTTCGATTACTCCTCACACAGAATTTGACGCAGAAGTTTATATCTTGAATAAAGACGAAGGTG
This sequence comes from Candidatus Saccharimonadota bacterium, assembly GCA_013815785.1. Taxonomy (GTDB): domain Bacteria; phylum Patescibacteriota; class Saccharimonadia; order Saccharimonadales; family JACDFO01; genus JACDFO01. The sequence goes on from JACDFO010000011.1 coordinate 15,194, forward strand.
GCCGTCATACTCCTTTCTTCAAGGGTTACAAACCTCAGTTTTACTTCCGCACTACTGACGTTACTGGTGAAGTAGAACTTCCAGCCGACAAAGAAATGGTTATGCCAGGCGACACTTTGACATTCAAGGTCAAGTTGCTTGCCCCGATCGCTATGGATCAAGGTCTTCGTTTCGCTATTCGCGAAGGCGGCCGAACTGTCGGCGCTGGTGTGGTTACAAAAGTTACAAAATAACTTAACACTGGTAACTAATCGTAAGGGCCTTGGATAACCGAGGCCCTTTAAATATGTTGACAAGTATGGTATAATATAATTATATGCCTGAAGTACTTGCTAGTTTTGTTGAACGTCGGGCACCAAACATGACTGATGAATTTTTGACGGATTTGATTATTGATATCCGCACCGGTATGTTCGATTTAACAGACGAACAAATAACAATTATTAGTGCAGAAGTAATGCGAAGAGGTTCAGAAGAAATTTCAGAATTACATCCTTCGATGCAAGGTGATGATTGCTAATGTCATTTGAAAGCAATCCCATGAATCAGCTGCGCAAAGCAATTGAACAGGAATTTGATAGCGAGGAAGTGACACAAATGCGTTTATTCGGACTTAACCCCGATATAGATTCAGATTGGGAAAAGTGGGAGCAAACTACTCCACATGATAATTCACAAGAAACAGATTATTCTTAAGATTCATACGAATTTGGCAATACTGGACAGTAATAGCCATATAAGTTATAATCACCCCTGTAAATTAATCGTGATGATTAAAAGTCGTTTGATTTAGCTCTCTATAGCGGTCAGAAGATGTTACATCACACTGGAGATAAGAATGGCTGAAGCCAAGGAAGTTAAAAAGCCTACTGCAAAAGCGGCTGCAAAACCTGCGCCAGTTAAGTCTGTAGCCAAAAAAACAGAAGCACCAGCACCTGCCGGCAAACAACGTATTCGTATTCGTTTAAAGGCATATGACCACAAGGTCATTGACCAGTCAGCTAAACAGATTATCGACACAGCTTTGCGTACTGGAGCAACTGTAGCTGGTCCAATTCCTCTGCCAACCAAGAAAACACTGTATACAGTAGTAAAAAGCCCTCATGTGTACAAAAAAGGTCGCGAACAGTTCGAAATGCGCGTCCACAAGCGCTTAATCGATGTTTTCGAACCAACCCCAAAGACCATAGATTCACTTATGAACCTATCACTTCCAGCCGGCTGCGACGCCGAAATAAAAATGTAATGAAAGTGCGGTCGACGTAGTTAAGCGAGGTTAAGTAAAATTATTGCCGTTTCTTGTGGCGTGGTCGCTATCGGCGGATTATTAGAAGGTAGATTAGTAGGGGGACTTCTAGCAGCAGCTAACACAGGCGGAGCAGTATACTTTGGCCACTTAGCTAATGAAGAAGAAAATGATGCGTTAGGTTGCGAGCTAAGATCTATTACCAGGCAAGATCAGATTGATGGTCTAGAAGAATGATTTTCAACTAGCTAATGCTTGCGGCATATGTCGATAAGCGTTTAAATGGTGAGATGATAAAACTTACCAAGAAGAAAAAAATTATACTGGCAGCCACAGTCATAGCCGCTGCGCTGTTAAGTGTATTTTTGCTGACACGTGGCGAAGATATCGTTACCGAAATCACTCAGCCTGATAAGAAATACTTTTCGCAGATTACGGGCGCAGAAGTTAGTAAAGATGAGTCTGAGCAGCCAATTTTGGGTGTCATGATTGAAAATTCTGAAGAAGCAAGACCGCAATCTGGTTTGGATTCTGCCGGAGTCGTGTTTGAAACTGTAACCGAGGGCGGCATAACTCGATACTTGGCCTTGTATCAGGAAAAGATGCCGGAAGTTGTTGGACCAGTTCGTAGTGCACGTCCTGCGTTTGTAAATTGGCTGACAGGCTTTGATGCTTCGCTCGCACATGTGGGTGGCAGCGCGGAAGCCCTGGAATTAATCGACCAGTATCAGGCAAAAAGTATGAATCAGTATTTTAATGACGCACAGTACTATAGGCGTAACGACCGCGAGGCTCCACACGATGTTTATGCTAAAACCAAAGACCTAAGGGACCTACAGAAAGAACTAAAACATAAGAAAGCTACGTTTGCCGAAATTCCTCGTAGTAACGATAGCCCTAGTGCTACGCCAACCGCATCGCTGATATCCTTAGAATTCTCGCATCCGATTTTTGGAGTACAGTTTAAATATGACGCTACTACAAACAGTTATGCCAGAAGTTTAGCCGGCGCACCGCACTTAGATGAAATAACTAATCAACCGATAACGGTCAAGAACTTAGTTGTGGTTAAAATGACCGGCGATATAAATGCTTTAGGCAGCGGCGAAGCATTTTTGTACAAAGATGGAATCGTTGAGACTGTGCGTTGGCAGCAGTCGGACTTTGATAGCCGTATCAAATTACTAGACTCATCCGGCACTGAGGTAGCAATGAACCGCGGCGACACTTGGTTCTCTGTTCTTCCAGGAAACGGCACAGTAACAAACCAGTAATTGCCGTAACTTTAACGCAAAGGCTAGAATAAAAGTCCTATTTAGTAATCTTCGCTGCTTCGGGTCATGCGTATGACGACAGCTATAACAACGGCGATTGTAGCACCGCTTATGGCGCCGACTAACTGATTGAGTTCTGATATAGACATTTGAACCTTCTTTTTGTATTAATATTGCTTATGTCAATTCTACTACATAAACTGGCGGTGACCAAGCCCCGATGTTTAATAATTCAAGCTTGCCCGAACTGTGCAAATTCTAAAATTTCCGACATAGCTAAATGGTCGAAGTAGTCCACACCATAATAAATCTTATACAGTTCAGTGTTATTGGAACCGATCATAAACTGAGCTGGGACTAGTCCTAGGCTGCCATCCACTTTGCCTTGTTTATATTTTCCACCTACTATGTTCCACAGCCAATCTGGAACATGACGTAATGAGGGAATAGCTGCCATGTATGAATCAGTAACGCCGTAAAGATCGTAGATTTTGCGTTCAGGGTCAGCAATGATAGGAAAAGGCGGCATAGGTACGTTATTTCCGTAAATGTATTTCTCAATATTTTCAGGTTTTGACTGTACGAATGTAATAATTTCTAAGCCAAGTTTTTTAAATTTTGGGTATTCTACTGATAAACGATGAATCGCTAAGTTACACCATGGACAGCCAGCATACCGAAAAAAACATAACAACACTTTTTTGCCTTCATAGTCGGCTAACCTGATGTTCTTGCCGCTAACATCTATCATCTCAAACAACGGTGCTTGCTGGTTTGGCTTAAGTTTAACAAGTTTTGGCATCAGTACTATAAGTATAAACTAATGCTTCGAAAGTAATACATGAGTAATCTGTTATAATTCCTGTAATGGCTAAAACAAAATCATCAAAAAAGATAGCAACTCAACAAAGCGACAGTGCATATTTTTTAAAACTGGTCTTATACGTCATTGTTGGCTCTCAGTGGCTATGGATAACGACTGCTGACGGGGCTTCTCAAATTCCGTTGCCACTGGGTTTCGTGATCGGTTTGATGTTTGCGAGTCACGACCATTTTCAAATAGATCGAAAAATTGAGTATGCTGTGTTATTAATCGGGGCTATTATCAGCTTTTGGTTTCAAGTCGGTATATTTGTAAATCTATAAACTCGCGCTTCATGCTAGAAATATCGCTGAAGTATCTAATCATCTGAAGTATCTTAGAGTTATAAATTAACGGAGGATTCAGTATGGCAGACCAAATATACAATAACGACGAACGACCGCGAGAGACAGTAGTAGTTGATAGAGGACACAAACGAAGTTATGGCGGCTTGCTGGTAGCTGCAATCATCGTAATATTACTTCTGATTTTCTTCTTTGTTGCGAATCCATTTTCAGAAGGTGATGGTGATGTAGATCTCGATGTACAAACTCCTACAGTAAATACTGAAAATGTTCCCGAGGTTGACGTAGACGTCAATAATCGTCAGTAATAAACCTTTCCGCAATCTTATAGTACTATTTACTACACATTGACAGATGTAGGTTGAGCGTGCTAATCTGTCACGGTATATAAAAATTTCCAAAACTTGGTGAAAGCCCAGGTCTACCCCAATAACAGAGGTAGAAACCAGCTATCACCAAGCATTTTTGTGTCATGCTTATGCAACACGAGGTGGAAAATTAACACAGGGTTAACTATGAAAGCTTTAATTACCAGGAAGGTTGGCATGACAAGTACTATCGCTGAAGATGGTGTTGTTCAAGCCGTTACCTTGCTTTCCGCTAGTCCCTGCGTGATTACGCAGGTGAAGAATCAAGAAACCGATGGCTATATGGCTATTCAGGTTGGTTTCGAAGAAACAAAAAAGATAGGTAAATCGCAGGCCGGCCACTTTAAAGCTTCAAAAGTCCAGCCCAAGGTAGTGCGCGAATTCCGCATTGCTGAAATAGATGAAAATACCAAAGTCGGCGAGTCAATCTCGGCCGACGTTTTTAATGTTGGGGACGTTGTAGCTGTCACTGGAACCAGTAAAGGTAAAGGTTGGGCAGGTACGATCAAGCGCCACAACTTTCATCGGCAGCGCGCAACACATGGTGGTAAAGGAAATACTCGTAAACCCGGCTCAATCGGATCTATGTATCCTCAGCACATTTTTAAGGGCAAAAAGATGGCCGGACAAATGGGCGATGAGCAAGTTACCGTTAAAAATTTGAAAATCGCTTTAGTTGATATGGATTTGGGCGTGATTGGTGTTACTGGTGCCGTTCCTGGACCACGTAAGGGCATCGTGCTCGTAAGGGAGGCTAAGTAATGGCCGTAACTACTTATACTAAGAGTGGCACAAAAGCTACGACTGCCGCAAAGCTTGATAAAACTATCTTTGCACTTGAAGTAAAAAATCATGAACTTTTGAAACAAGCTTACGTTGCATATTTATCAAATGCCCGAGAAGCTTCTGCTGTGACAAAAACTCGTGGTCTTGTAAGTGGTGGTGGTAAGAAGCCATGGAAGCAAAAAGGCACCGGCCGAGCACGTTTTGGTTCATCACGTAACCCGATTTGGCGTGGTGGTGGTATCGTTTTTGGACCTACTGGGCTCGAAAATTACACCAAGAAGTTGCCAACGCAGACCAAGCGTTTGGCTATACGCCAAGCTTTGAGTCTTGCTGCAGATGCTGGCAAAATTTCTGTCATCGAAGGTTTCGATATGAAAGATGGCAAAACTGCAGCAGCAGTCACGCTTTTTAATAAGTTGGGTGTCAGCAAAAATACGGTTATTGTCGTTGATACTAAAACAGACGATGTGATGCGTGCTACCAACAACTTGCCGAAAGTTAAGGTCGTTCAGGCACGTTATGTGAACGTGTATGACACGTTGAATGCCGACCATATAATCATTACCAGTAAGGCGCTGGTTATGATGGCTGAATGGCTCGGAGGCACAAAATAATGTCTAAAACTATGATACTCAAGCCGCGCATTAGCGAAAAAGCCTACGCTTTGGCACAAACTAGCAACGTTTACGTTTTCCAGGTGCCGACAGACGTTGCAAAATTAGAGGTAGCACAAGCCGTGACTGCACAGTTTGACGTTACTGTTTTAGACGTCAACATTATGAATGTTAAAGGCAAAGTAAAACGTAGTGTTCGTAAGGGCGGCCGTGCGACATTAGGCAAACGATCTGACTTTAAAAAGGCATACGTAACTATAAAGGCTGGTGACATTATTCCAATCTATGCGGCTGAAGATGAAAAGCCGACTGAGAAGCCAGTAGTTAAGAAAGGTAAAAAATAATGCCGATTAAAACTTATCGCCCAACTACTCCTGGCCAACGCAATATGACAACTCAGGATATGAGTACGATTACGACTAAAAAGCCACTGAAGTCATTAGTTGTAATTAAGAATAAAAATTCTGGTCGCAACAACCAGGGCCGTATTACTACTCGACACCGTGGTGGTGGAACACGTAAATTCTACCGTATTATGAACTTCAACTTGCCCGCCGGCACCGAAGCGGTAATCGAACACATCGAGTATGATCCGAACCGAAGCGCCCGTATTGCTCGTATCAAGGACCAGACCGGTCACTACCACTATATTTTGGCTAGTGCAAACATGCAGCAGGGCCAGAAAATTCATTCGGGCGAAGAGGTTGCTATTGAAAATGGTAATCGTCTAGCTATTAAGAATATTCCAGTTGGTAGTGTCATTCATGCTATTGAACTTCATCCAGGCAAAGGCGCCCAGTTAGTACGTTCTGCCGGTAACAGCGCTCAGTTGATGTCTAAAGAGGGCGATTATTCTCAGATTAAGTTACCAAGTGGCGAAGTACGTCTTGTGCACGTGGAATGTACTGCCAGCATCGGTGTAATTGGCAACGAACAACACCAAAACATTAAGATTGGTAAAGC
>JACDFO010000012.1 GCA_013815785.1 Candidatus Saccharimonadota bacterium
ATGGCTCAGGAGCAGCCTGTTGTGGAGCCACAGGAAGTACAGACATAACAACTGCCCGCTTTTTGCGTCTGATTACCACAGTTGTAGCACATCGGTGCCGTATCATCGGCTTTAACAGCTTTCAATATTGGCGCTGGAGCAACAATCACCTTAGGCTCTTCCTTAATTTGTTCACCTTCACTTACTGTTAGCTCGATTATGGCTGGCTCATCCAGCAAACTAGCTTGCTCTTCTGGCATATCGTCTAGTGAGGCAAGACCCAGCTCGAGACGATCATCGAAAGATAGGTAGTCCATCGCTAGGCGGCGGAAAATATAATCCGTTATGGAGCTGGCCGTACGAATTTCTGGATCGTCGGTGATTCCAGATGGTGCGAAGCTCGTACCCCGGAAACCTTTGACATAACTCTTCAGCGGAACACCGTACTGAAGACCGTGGCTGATACTGATAGCGAACGAATCCATCACCCCAGACAAAGTACTGCCTTGCTTGGAAACATTAACAAACAGTTCGCCCGGAGCTCCGTCTTCATATTCACCGACGGTGAAGAAACCTTCGAGATCAGATAAGACAAAGCGGTATGTACGACTGTTACGGACTCGCGGCAGCTTACGGCGGACAGTACCGCGAACTATGAACTTGTCGTTTAGGGCTTCGGGTGCAATCTCTAGCTTCTCTTCACTGCCTGCCTTTTTAGCCATAGATAATGGCTGTGCAACCTTGCAGTTATCGCGGTAAATAGCGACTGCCTTCAGGCCGAGTTTCCATGATTCGATGTGAAGTTGTTCGACATCTTCAATGCTCGCATCTTCTGGCATATTGACAGTTTTACTAATCGCACCAGAAATAAATGGTTGTACAGCTGACATCATCTTTACATGACCCATATAATGGATTGCGTTATCGCCCATGGAACAAGCAAAGACTGGTTCATGTTCTTTCTTGAGGTCAGGAGCACCTAATATTGTTTTTTCAACATCAATATAGTTTATGATACCGTCAATTTGCTTCTTGCTATAGCCGAGTACTTTTAGTGCGCGAGGAACCGTCTGGTTAACGATGCTCATCGTGCCACCACCCACTAGCTTTTTGACTTTAACTAAACCAAGATCAGGCTCAATACCTGTAGTGTCACAATCCATCATAAGACCGATGGTTCCGGTTGGAGCGAGCACGCTGGCTTGTGAGTTGCGGACACCATAGCGGCCAGCAAGCTCAACTGCTTCGTCCCAAGACGTAGCGGCAGCACTCAGAAGTTCTTCTGATACCAAACTGGCGTCAATTTTGGACACTTCTGCTCTGTGCATCTTAAGAACGTTTAACATTCCTTCGCGGTCCTTGTGGAAACCTGCAAATGGGCCGACTCGGTTTGCAATCTTTGCGCTGGTAGCATACGCCTGACCAGTTAAGAGTGCAGTGATAGCAGCCGCCAAAGCGCGACCCTCATCTGAATCGTAGGGATGTCCTAGAGCCATTAGTAAGGCACCGAGGTTCGCATAACCAATACCGAGTTCGCGGTAAGCCTTGGCGTTTTTAGTAATGCCCTCTGTGGGGTATTCACTGTATCCGACCAAAATCTCTTGAGCAGTAAAAATAAGCTCTACCGTATGGATAAAGGCTTTGATATCAAACGTATTACTGTCGTCTAGGAACTTAAGTAAGTTGAGTGATGCGAGATTACATGCCGAGTTATCGAGGTGCATATATTCACTACACGGATTACTGGCGTTGATGCGTCCGGCATTTGGCGAAGTGTGCCACTTATTGATGATAGTATCGAATTGCATACCAGGGTCGGCGCATTCCCATGCTGATTCCGAAAACTGGCGGAAAAGCGCCCGGGCTTTGACAGTTTTAACTGTCTTACCAGTGGTAACTGCTTTCAAATCCCAATCTTCGTCGTTCAGCACGGCATTCATGAAATCATCAGTAACACGTACTGAGTTATTGGCATTCTGATATTGCACTGAAAAAGAATCTTTGCCATCGAGACTCATATCAAAACCAGCTTCCTGTAACGCACGAGCTTTTCGTTCTTCGATAGCCTTCGCCCAGATGAATTCTTCGACATCAGGGTGATCAACATTCAATATGACCATCTTGGCAGCACGACGGGTCTTACCACCACTCTTGATAGCACCGGCTGAAGCATCAGCACCACGCATAAAGCTTAGCGGTCCAGAGGCTGTTCCAGCGCTCTTTCCAAGCTTTTCAGCCGAGGAACGAATAACGCTTAGATTAATACCAGAACCAGAGCCTCCCTTGAAAATCATTCCCTCTTCACGGTACCAATTAAGAATCGCTGGCATCGTGTCATCGATTCCCAGGATAAAACAAGCGCTAGCCTGCTGTGAGCGCTCAGGGACGCCAATATTGAACCAGACCGGTGAGTTAAAAGCTGCACGCTGTGTCGCTAAGATATATTTTAATTCTTCACGAAAATCTTCAGCTTCTGTGTCGGCTTCAAAGTATCCCTCTTGGACGCCTTGGCGTGTAACAGTGTCAACCACACGGTCGACCAGTTTCTTCATGGAATCTTCACGATCTTCGCTACCAGGTGTACCACTAAAGTATTTCTGCGCTACGATATTAATCGCGTTGAGCGACCATCCCTCTGGAAATTCGACACCTAGCTGCTCAAAAACCGGTGTGTTAGACATTGGATTTATAATAACCGAGTCGCGCTTGACCCATTTTAACTGATCATACGCTTTACTTTTAGGGGCTGTGAAGAGCCGCCTGCGTCCCAGGATTGTTGTTTGTCCCATAATATTACCCTCACTTCAGTTGTTAGATTTTGTTTAGTTTTTTGTTAGAGTTCGCGTTCGATTCAGATATGTCTCTCAAGCACATCTATAGTTGCCAGCTCCCTCGTAAGTTCTTGAGCTATGAACTTATGAGGGAGCCGTCAACAGCCACATGACTGTTGACCATATCTACCTAGTAAGGTAAATACATTAAAACCTTATGGTTCTAACGGAATACTCACTTTACGTTCACGGATTTGCAGCAGCTCTTTCTCAAAACCTGCTATATCTTTGAAACGTCGGTAAACACTGGCGAATCGAACATATGCGACTTCATCAAGCTGCGCCAATCCTTCCATTACCATTTCACCTATTTTTGCAGTCTGGACCTCTTGGTCACCACAAGCATAAATCTGCTGCTCTATATTGGCTACGAGCCGTTCGAGCTGCAAACTGGTAATAGGAGTTTTTTCGCATGCTCTATACAAACCAGACAGTAGCTTCTCTCTGCCGAATAATTCTCTGGTACCATTGTTTTTTATGACAATAATCTGCGGACGCTCAATCCGTTCATATGTCGTAAATCGGTACTGACAATTCGTGCAGGCTCGACGCCTTCGTATAGTTTCGCCTTCAGATACATCACGCGATTCGATAACTTTAGTGTCGGCTTGCTGGCATTGGTTGCATTTCATATTGCATACCTCCTTATTTGCACACGTAAACATGAAATAGCAGCCAAAATTACTGCTTCTATTCACACCTCAATGTACAAATTTTTTATTCATTTGAACGTGCCAACACTATATCTTAAAACCCTACATATAGTGTCTATACACTATAGAATACTCTACCTATAGCGTTTTGCAAGCTTTTTATCGGTGTATTTTTTACTTGTTTTGGTCTCTGTTTTGAGCATCTTTTTCGTCTTTTTTGGTTTCATTCTTATGACGTTTCAGACGTCGCAGGAATGAAGGTTTTTCTAGTTCATCATCGTCATTCATGACAGGGCCAAATACTTGTGGGGCTTCTTCTGGTTTTTTAGACTCAGTAGTTTCGTGCTTCGGTTGCTCGGTCGTATCTTGATCTTGGTCGATAGCCCAGATATTTGGCATCGGCTTATCAGTGTGGAACTCTTCTTCTGGTTTAGACTCGTCAAGCTCCATATCTATTTCGTTCATCAAGGATTCATCTGACTTGAAACCGTTCGATTGATTAGTGGTCGTTGCAGCTCTTGCTTCAGCTGCCGTCTGTTGGCGCTCTGCGAAATACGACGCATCAAAGCCGGTAGCCACTACCGTAATAATCATTTCACCCTCTAAATCGGGGTTTATCGTAGCTCCAAAAATAATATTAGCGTCAGCGTCAGCAGCAGCAGTTATAGTTTCTGCAGCTACATTAATTTCGTGCATAGACATGTCATTACCACCAATGACGTTAAACAGTATACCGCGAGCACCATCTATAGAAACTTCAAGTAAAGGAGATTCGACGGCTTGCTGAGCAGCCTCGACGGCTCGGTTTTCACCGCTTGCACGGCCGATGCCCATTAGGGCAGACCCAGCATTACTCATGACTGCCTTAACATCTGCAAAGTCTAAGTTAATAAGACCATGTACGGTTATAAGATCAGATATACCTTGAACGCCTTGTCTTAAAACATCGTCAGCAACTTTGAAAGCTTCTAATAATGGTGTCTGACGATCAATAGTCTGTAATAAACGATCGTTAGGAATAATAATTAATGTGTCCACTGAGCCACGTAAGTTTTCAATAGCTGATTCAGCGTTACGTCGACGCTTTTCACCCTCGAATGCAAATGGTTTTGTAGCAAAACCAACAACGAGAGCTCCTGCCGCATTGGCTTCTTTAGCTACTATGTGTCCCGCACCGCTGCCTGTTCCACCGCCAGCTCCGATAGTGACGAATACCATGTCTGCACCATTGACGGCTTTACGAATTTCCTCGATTGATTCTTCGGCGGCTTCGCGACCTTTATCTGGATCAGCACCGGCACCTAAACCTCTGGTAGCCTCACTACCTATGTGAATCTTAGTTTGAGCCTTAGAGTGGTGCAGGGCTTGAGCATCTGTATTTACAACGATAAATTCAACACCCTCGACACCAGAATCAATCATACGATTGATTGCGGCCCCACCGGCTCCACCAACTCCGATTACCTTTATGCGTGCGAATGTCTCAATAGCAGGTGCGACTTGTGGCATTTCCTATCCCTCGTTCTTTATAAGTAAATACTAGGAGTGAGTATAACATATTGAGCGCGCACAAAAAGAGTCTTAGCTCTTGAAACGCTTCATTAATCCGTCAATAAGCCCGAAGACACCGCTATTGGGTACTCCAGTTGGTTTACTGTCCGGGGGCAGAAGCAACATATCAAGAAGCATTAAACCCACTGATGATGCATAGGCTGGATCCTGAACGGTATCAACTAGACCGCCGAGTGGCTGGAGCTGTCCCTGGCGAGTTGCCAGCTGTAACTTCTCTTTCGTAAATTCAGCGATGCCGGGTAGCTTCGAGGTACCACCCACCAATACGACGCCGCCTGGTAGTTTCCGTGAACGGTGAATCTTTTTTAATTCTTTATCGACGTATTCCAGCATTTCTTCAACACGGGCCTCAGTAATCATTGTTACGTCACTCTTAACAAATTCGTAATCCTTGCCTTCGAAATTGACCTTGATTAGTCCACCCTTGTGACTTGCCTCAAGACTAGCATGTTGAATTTTAACTTGTTCCGCTACATCCAAGTCCGTCTTAAGACCGATAGCTAAGTCATTGGTGATATTGATGCCGCCCATTGGTAGGACGGCCACATACTGAACTTCGCCGTCTTCTATAACGACCATATTTGTCGTACCGGCGCCGATATCAAGCAACAGTGTTCCGGCTTCTTTCTGCTGTCGGGATAAAACTGCTTCGGCAGCCGCCAAGCTTGCGACGGTGTGGTGCGCGGGTTCAATACGAGCTTTATCCAACACCGCGTTAAGATTACGCAGATTAGGCGTGGCCGCAGTAACGATATGGGTATCTACCTCTAAACGGACCCCGTGCATGCCTAATGGATCCTTTATATTATCCTGACCATCTAAGCGGTAATTCTTGGCAAAAACCTGAATAATTTCGCGGTTTGCAGGTAACTGAACGATCGTGGCGGCTTCTTCAACCCGCATTCTATCTTCGGTAGTAATTTCGCGGTTAAGGGCGCTGATGGCAATAACCCCACGGGAGTCCATGCCTGCGACGTGTGAACCGTTGATATTAACTGTCGCATGCGGAATATGAACACCAGAAACACGCTCTGCTTCGGTTACGGCGTGTACGACAGCTTCAACTACATCGTCAATGTGTACGACACTACCTTTACGCATACCCTGATTTGGAGCACTACCATGCCCGATAACAGATGGATGCCCTGGATCGTTTGGATCAACCATACCAATAACACACCTGACGGTGCTAGAACCTATATCTAAGCCAAAATAATGCTGTGCGGTGGCTTGGGAATCGCGCATGCACGCAGTATAGCGCTTACGTTAGCCGGATTACAAGAGTAGAACTAGACTGGACTTACAAGCTCGTTAGAATTTCTGCACCCTTTTCGGTTATTAGAACTGTGTGCTCAAAATGAGCCGACTTTGAACCATCGCGAGTCTTGACGGTCCACCCATCGTCATCAACGAATATCTTATGCGTACCGAGTGTCGCCATGGGTTCGATTGCGATGGTCATCCCCTTGCTAAGCTGTTGACCGGTCCCGGATTTACCGTAGTTCGGTATATTCGGGTCTTCGTGTAGCTCATGACCTACACCGTGCCCGACAAGATCACGAACGATACCATACCCGCCTCTTTCCAGTACCGATTGGACTGCAGCGGCAATATCACCGACGTAGACGTTGTGACGCAAAACGGCGATTCCAGCATGCAAGGAGCTCTCCGTATCCTTGAGTAGCTGTAAAGCCTTCGGGTTTATTTCTTGGCCGACAGCAACGGTTATAGCACTGTCGGTAATCATGCCGTCGTATGTAACTCCATAATCCATACTGACTAAATCACCTTCGTTAATGATTCGTTTTTCTGAAGGAATGCCGTGTACCACTTCGTCATTAATCGAGACACATAAAACATCGGTAAAGCCGTACTGACCTAGAAAAGCAGGCTGACCACCGGTTGAACGTAGTTCTCGCTTGGCGATTTCGGACAAGTCTTTGGTGGTCATGCCCGGCTCTATCGCTTCTTTAAGTGTAGCCAGGACTGTTGCTAGTAGCTTACCACTATGACGCATCGCGATTATTTCTGCAGGAGTCTTAACACGAGTTAACATGTCGTTAGGACCGGCCTAGTACACTGATAATATCGCTATGCACCTTCTTTGGTTCTTGCTCCCCATTAATATCGTATATCGGAATCTTTGCTTCCTTAAAATGACTCATTACTGGTTTAATGGCTACTTCGTACTCCTGAAAGCGTTCTCGAATAGCTTCAGCATGATCATCCTGACGGCCTCGGTCTAGTAAACGTTCCATAACACTAGATTCCGTGGCAATCAGATGAATTACGGCAGTAACGCTTAATTGTCCATACTTTACTTGGTTCAAAAGCCAATCAGCCTGACTTTCAGTGCGAGGAAAGCCGTCCAAAACAAACTCCTCGTCAGTATCGACAATGTTAAATATTTTTTGTACTAAAGTAATAATTTCTTCGTCGTCCAAAAGTTTTCCTGCAAGCATATCTCGGCGCTCATCACCAGATATTAGCATGCGCAAAAATTCACCTGTTGATAGCCATGGCAAAGCTTCTTGGTCTGCGAGTAGTCGGCCTTGCATACTCTTGCCCGAACCTGCGACCCCCATGAAAATTATCATTGGGACAGCCTTCGTTTAACAGCGGTGGCAATCCGTCCACCGTCTGCACGGCCACCTAATTTTTGCTTGATAACCCCGATTGCTTGACCCATGGCGGCAGGACCTTCCACGCCAAGTCCACTCACTGTTTCGTTTACTACCTGAGTTAATTCCTCGTCGCTCACCTGAACTGGCAAATAAACTTCGATAATTTTTTTCTCTGCCATTTCAGCCTCAGCTTTATCGCTGTTGCCTCCACGAACATATAGGTCTGCACTTTCTTGGCGCTTCTTCGCTTCTTTACTAAGTAAATCGATTAGTTCAGAATCTTGTAAGCCTGCTTCTCGAAGGTCTTTAGCAACTTCGGCATATAAAATCACACTCTTTAGGCCCCGTAAGGTCATTACGAGAGTTTTATCACCAGCAAGCATTGCTTGCTTTAAATCGGCATTAATCTTTTCTTTGATTCCCATTTCACCTGAATTTTAACAGATACAACCACTTTAAAGCAAAATAGAATCAGAATTTAGTTCTGATTCTATTTTCAATTTTCAGGAAGAGCAGCGTGGCGAGAAGAGGTACTTAGCTTTGTCCGAGTTTGAGTTTCTTAACCTTGATGGCCTTGCGTTCACGTCGGATAATCGCTTTTGTACGGCGATCGCGTTTGCTCAGTTCTTTCTCAAAATATTGGTTCTGCTTAGCGCGGGCGACTACGCCAGACTGTTGAACCTTGCGGGTAAAACGGCGAAGCATATTTTCTAACGATTCTTTAGAATCTTTGCGGGTAACTTGTATCATATCTGAAGTATTCTATCCTAACAGAGATAAATTTGCAAGTCTTAAGACCTACAACTAAAAGCGAGTTTAAAGTTGGGTTTGCTGCTTTTTTTGGTTCATGCGTTGTGACTTCAACACGATACTTTGAAGTTCTTTGAAGATGGCGAAGTTTTTATTGGTGTGATAAATCTTGGTATTACCTTGGCGTTCTGAAATCAGAAAACCAATTTTTTCCAGGCGCTTTAATTCACGCTGAATGTTACCGGCGTCTTCTTTGATAAGTTTGGCAAGTCCTCTAACATGAGTTTTAAAATCAGGGTACTTAGCATATACAACAATAATTTTTCGACGAACTCGCGAAGTAATAAATACATCTAACATTTTATTCCTACAATTCTTACCATAAGCTTTTATTGTTACTACTACAACGTGCAGTATAGGCATGTTGTAAATATATTTCAACACGTTTTTATAACTTACCATTATACTAACTGCATGTACTATTATGAGGTGTTAGTTGCTAGCCAGCGTTATCACGGTGATAAGGCGCTTACATATAGCTCGTCAGAGTCGCTTGCATCGGGTCGTGTTATTACCGTCCCGCTTCAAAAAGAGGTCAGTATGGGCACTGTTTCTAAGAAAGTTCCAAAGCCGCCCTTTGCAACCAAACCGATCACTGGCATATTTCCACCTGACATCATGCTTCCCAATCAACTCATAGACTTAACCTGGTGGCTAAAAGATTACTACCCTTCGGGTATGGGTCAGATAGTGACGATGCTACTACCTGCATCTCTTCGTCAAAAAAGTCGCCAGAAAGCTGTAGCCGGTACGGTGGTTCCGGCAGTCGCACAACATTCGCTAACTTCACAGCAAAAAACGGTCGTTACGGCTATTTCATCAAGCGGTGAACGTATGCATCTTCTACATGGAGAAACGGGAAGCGGTAAAACAAGAGTTTATATAGAGCTTATTAAATTAGTTCTTGGCGATGACCGTTCAACCATACTCTTGACACCCGAAATCGGTCTGACACCTCAACTGATGGCCAGTGTAGAAGCGGCCTACCCCGGACAAACTGTAGTGCTTCATTCTAACCTTACCCCCGCTCAGCGCCGAGATAGGTGGCAACAAATCGCATCGAGTAAAACGCCGCTGATCATTGTCGGCCCTCGCTCAGCACTTTTTGCACCACTGAGAAATGTCGGCTTAATCATTTTAGACGAGGCTCATGATACCGCCTACAAACAGGAACAAGCGCCCCATTATGTGGCTAGTCGCGTGGCCGCGAAACTCGCCGAACTTCACGGCGCCAAAGTCGTTCTAGGTAGCGCAACACCACTGGTGAGTGACTATTACACTTTTGAACAGAAACGATTACCGATACACCGTATGACGGAGCTTGCTACGAAAGGAAAATTCACTTCGAAAATACAAGTTATTAATCTCCGTGACCGTGAACTATTCAGAAAATCAAATTGGCTATCGACAAAACTGTTGAGCGCAATTGAGCATAATATAGAAAATCATACCCAATCACTCATTTTTCTAAATAGGCGCGGGAGTGCCAGACTAGTACTCTGCCAGAGTTGTGGCTGGCAAGCCGCATGCCCACGCTGTGATGTTCCGTTGACGTACCATGGGGATAGCCATATTATGCGATGTCATACCTGTGGCTATAGTTCAAGCGCACCTGCTTCATGCCCTTCGTGCGCATCCACAGACATTACGTTTAAAAGCATCGGAACGAAAGCCCTCGAATCAGAACTAAATAGGTTGTTTTCGAAGGCGCGTATCATGCGGTTTGACAGCGATAATAGTGTGGATGACTCCTTAGAAAAACAATTTCAGACCGTAAAATCGGGTGATGTAGATATTATCATCGGCACACAGCTGTTAGCGAAGGGTCTTGATTTACCCAAACTTGGACTTGTGGGTATCATCATATCCGATACTGGATTGTACTTCCCTGACTATACTGCAGAAGAACGGACGTACCAGCTGATAAGTCAGGTCATCGGCCGAGCCGACAGAGGTCATAGAGATACAGAAGTTATCGTACAGAGCTATCATCCCGATAACGCGACCCTTACACATGCCTTGCATAAAGATTATCAAGGTTTCTATGCAAATCAGCTACTGGAGCGTAAAAATTATAATTTCCCACCTTACCGGTTCGTATTAAAAATAAGAGTGGAGCGCGCCTCTTCGGCTTCTGCTGAAAAAGCAGCTGGTACCATAGCCAGTAAGCTGGCAGCTCTCGGCCTGAGGGCCGAGATTTCAAGCCCAGCTCCAGCGTTCATGGAAAAAGTACATAACCGTTATAGATGGCAGATAGTGGTAAAAGCAGTCAGTCGAAAAGTATTACTAGAAATAATTCAGGAGCTTCCAAAAAACACCAGTTACGATATTGACCCCACTCATTTGCTCTAGGGACTTTGATTCCTCTCTAGCTACAATTGAAGAATCTTAGGGTATAATCAATCAAATCGTTATGAAAAAAGAAGACATTATTACCTTACCTAATCCTCGTTTGCGCGAGCGTTCCCAGAAAGTTGGCGTAATTTCTGCTGAAATTGTTGAACATATAGAAGGTATGAAAAACGCTACTCTAGACTGGGAAGACAACCGTGAGCATGAAGTTGGTGTAGCTTTGGCATCAGTACAGGTCAACAGTTTACTGCGTATAATAGTAGTGCGTAATGATTTCGACAACAAAAAAGACCGAACATTCCAAGTGTTCATCAATCCTGAAATCGTAAAGCTTGAAGGTAAACAAATTGAGGATTATGAAGGCTGTCTAAGCATACGAGATATATATGGTAAGGTTCCGCGTTATGAAAAAGTTAAGATTAAAGCAATCGGCGAAGACGGTCAACCGGTGCGTATAACGGCTGAGGGGTTTCTGGCACGTATATTTCAACATGAGATTGATCACACAAACGGTATTGTCTTTATTGATCACATCAAAGACCAGTCCACGGCATTTTTTAAGCTGGATAGTGACGGACATCTAGTAGAATTAGATTATGAAAACGATGTCCGAAACAATAGTATTCTTTGGTAGTGGACCAGTCGCTGCAAAATCCCTAGAGCTACTGGCCCAGAATTTTTCTATTGAAGCGGTTATCACCAAACCGCAGCCACCTCACCACAAAGAACCTTTTCCTGTTCTGGTGGTTACAGAAAAATTAGGTATTAAAACTTTAACCCCAAACAGTAAGGCAGAATTATCGGAAGTTTTTAATTCTAAACCTGTTCAGAGCCGACTTGGGGTCGTCATCGATTATGGATTCATTATCAACCAAGACGTCATCGATTATTTTCCGCTGGGAATCATTAACAGCCACTTTTCGCTGTTACCAGAATGGCGTGGAGCCGACCCAATCAGCTTTGCTCTGCTGAGCGGTCAAAAGCAAACAGGTGTTAGTTTGATGTTAATAACCGCGGGAATGGACGAAGGACCACTGCTATCTCAGACGCCCTTTGATATTTCTGAAAATCTGACGACCCCAGAACTTACTGAAGCTCTTATAGATGTCAGTAACCAATCCTTGAAAACTATACTACCCCTCTATGTACCAGGAGAAGTCTTAGCTGCACCTCAAGAGTCTACTACGATTGCACGCAGTAAAGAGCCGACATATTCTCGAAAACTAACGAAGGCCGATGGATTAATCGACTGGTGCAAGACAGCCGAACAGATTGAACGTGAAATTCGTGCTTTCATTGAATGGCCCAAAAGCCGTACCACATTGGCTGGCAAAGAAGTTATTCTGATAAGAGCTTATGTGGTCCCTTGTACTGACCCAGAAGCCAAGCCTGGCGACGTTAGCGTAGTGCCTAAAGCCAACGCAATGGCTGTAGCTACCGGAAACGGCTCTTTACGGATAGAGTGTCTGAAGCCGGTTGGCAAACGCGAGATGTCAACCCGTGAATTTCTCGCGGGTCACAGGCATTTACTCTAGAAAGTTAGGCAGCTGGGGGTAGTTCTGGTGATACCTGTTCAGGATTTGGTTGGCTGGTAGCGGCAACAATTTGAGCAGAAGAACCTTTGACCTCTGTCTTGAGCTTTTCAAGTTCTTCGGCAACAACTTGCTTGTAGTTGGGAAAGTTTGTTTCTAACCACTTCAGGGCACCCGCCTCATCATTCTTATCGATAAAACTTTCGAATTCATCAAGCTGCTCATTGGACATCTGTTCTGCCAACTTCATACCGACACGCATTTCGAGTGTTTCATAGATATGAGATAGCATTCGGTTTTTTTCTTCGGCGGGCAAACTGCCGAGTCCAAGTTCTTCGAGTAAAGTATTATCTAGTTTGAACATCATTTCTCCTACGGACTATTTTAATGACCCTTACCTTTTATGTAAACAGTGTAACGAACATGATTGCTGTAAGCAGCGATAATATAGCTACTAAAAAACCATACCTGACAGCGTGACCGTAGAGACTTTGGTCGGAAATCATGTGACGCATGCGACTAGACTGTTCTTTGTGCCGTTCGATATATGCGCTGGATGCTGCAGTTTGCGTTTGATTTCTTGATGCGAGCAGCTGGCCGACTGATGCAATATTCTGCATAGTTGCTGGGGGTACGACCGCCCCTGTATCTTTCACCTCATGCTTGAGTTCGAATCGCTTTTCGGTTGCCTGATTATGCTCGGCGGCTTCAATTGCCCTGTGAAGTACATTTTCGGCATTACTTAGTGATGGATTTGAGATTAAACTTTCCGGTTTGCTCAGCTTACCTACTAGCACGTTTGGGTTCTGGGATATAACCGCCTCAGATGGACCAGACTCGGCCCCACTGATTGGCTGCGCATCGATTCCGTCAGGGTGGTTCATCTCATTCATAGTCATATGTACGATTTTCTAAAGTGTTCGAGCTACCGACGCGCGACTAAAGACTTCTATGTGATCACCTTCTTGGATATCAACTCGGGTACTAGATTTAAAACTTAATCCGCACATTTCGCCTTCGATTATTTCTTTTGCGTCTTGGGGACCGCGCTTTAGATTAGTGATTTCTACTTCGGCTAATTCTTCGCCGTCACGCATTACGCGAGCCAGTGACGGAACTATCAATTTGCCTTTGGTTACTTCACCACCACAGATAACTTCAGTTTTGGTAGTTTTAAATATACCCCTGACAACCAAGCGACCAATGCTTGTTTCGACAATTTCAGGAACCAACAGTTTTGTTAATTCTTCTTTCGCATCATCAATCAGCTCGTATATGACTTTGTATATACGCACCGGCACACGGTCACGACTAGCGAGGTGCTTGATACCTGGAGGAATAGAGACACCGAAGCCGTAAACAATTGCACCACTGGTGTGAGCCAAATGAACATCATTGTCGTTAATGGCGCCAACTCCTGAACCAACTACTCGCACGGCGACTTCTTCGGTATCAAGTGCTTTGAGGCTGTCATTTACAGAGGTAAGTGAGCCTTGAACATCTGCCTTTACGATTATATTGAGCTCAGTTAATTTATTCGTGCGATTAATCATTCGGATTAGTTCACCACTGTTGATGTCAAGCTTACCGGCGTCACTCTTGCGGTCAGTCTGCTTGGCTTGAGCTAGGCTGCGCGCGGCTTTTTCATCTTTGGCAACGATGAACTCGTCGGCAAACTCCGGCAGATTTTTAAATCCGGTCATTATCACAGGAGTTGAAGGACCAGCGCTTTTGATAGGCTTCCCATCTGTCGATTCAAGATTTCTGATGCGAGCGTACGTAGCACCAGCTACGACAAAATCACCAACACTCAAGCGTCCTGCTTCTACAAGTGCGACTGCCACCGGACCTCGGCCTTGTTCCATATGAGCCTCGATGATCAGACCAGTTCCTGGTACGTCTTCATCGGCTCGTAAATCTTCAACATCCGCAACTAGTAAAATCATGTCCAATAAATCGTCGATGCCCTTGCCTGTTTTAGCCGAAACGTTAACCGTAATAGTGTCGCCACCCCACTCTTCGATGAGCATGTTTTGCTCGGAAAGCTGCTGTTTGATGCGGTTCTCATCGGCACCTTCCTTATCTATCTTGTTTATAGCAACTATCATCTTGACGCCGGCTTTGCGGGCAAAGCGAATAGCCTCAATAGTCTGAGGCTTGATACCATCGTCAGCAGCGACAACTATAATCACAAGGTCGGTCAGTTGCGCACCATGCTCTCTTAGCGCAGCAAAGGCCTCGTGACCAGGCGTATCCAAGAATGTGATCTTCCGGTCCTTGCGCTCTACTTGGTAAGCTGAAATGTGTTGTGTGATTCCACCGGCTTCACCCTTGACGACGCTGGCTCCACGAATAGCGTCTAAAAGACTCGTTTTACCATGGTCGACATGACCCATTACCGCAATTACCGGTGGTCTAGTGGTAGCCGTTTCACTTGCCACATGTTTTTGGCGCATCGGTGCTTCTTCAGCTTCTTTTTTAATTAACTCGATATCTAAATCGAGTTCACCAACAATTATCTGTGCTGTGTCAAAATCAATTCGCTCATTTACAGTAGCCATGACCCCGTTTTTCATAAGTTCGGTAATAAGGCTAGTTACTGGCAGCGTTAGCTTTTCGGCCAAGGTGCCGACAGTGATAGTATCTTCGATTTCAATAGTAGTGCTCATTTTGTCGACTCCTTTCCGCTAGTGATTTCTAACTACATAGTTACTGAGTTGTTATTTGGCATTCTTTAGGCTAAGTGCAATTTTTCGGCCTTCAGTGTCGATATCGATAACCTTAAATTTCTTGGTTTCGTTCAGCTGGAATATCTTCTCTGGATCCACACCTTCTTCGTCACTCATCTCTGATACATGAACAAGAGCCTCAACAGATGAGCTTAGCTGTACAAAAGCACCGAATGGCGTAATGCGCGTAACCTTACCTTCAACCATTGAATCCTTTTTGAACGCTTTCACTTCATGCAGCCATGGATCTTCTTGCATCTGCTTGAGACTCAAACTGAGGCGGTCTTTATCGATTGCAATGATCTTAGCTTCTACATTGTCACCATTCTTGATGTAGTCACGAGGATCTTCAACCCTTTCCCAAGAAATCTCAGAAATGTGTATGAGACCTTCAATACCATCAACGTTCACGAATGCACCAAAATCTATCACACCAGTTACAACACCCTTGACCACGTCTCCAGCCTTTAGCTCTGAGAAGCGCGCTTGCATATCATCCTTGACTGCTTCTTTCTCTGAAAATATAAGCTTATTGTCCTTGCGTGAGATATCCAAGATACGAACACGCAAAGTTTTTGCAGTCAGCTGATTAAGTTTTTGCAAAATCTCATCTTTGTCGGCACCAGATACTCTTGGGTAATGGCCTGCTGCGAGTTGAGATACTGGTAAGAAACCACGGATACCCTGAAGTTCGATTAGTAGTCCACCTCTGTTGGCGTCATATGGTGAAATCTCGATAATTTCTTGATCTTCGAATGCTGTCTGGAGTTCATCCCATCCACGGTCCTTAACAGCGCGACGCATGCTTAGCAATGCGTGGCCTTCATCCAGCTCAGGATCGACAACACTTGTGACGATTGCTTGACCTTCTTCGAGTGTCTGGCCATGGCCGATTTCACGGCGCATAACAATACCCACACCGTTGGCTCCAAGATCAATCCAAACTTCGTGCTTTCGAACAGAGCTTACAACGCCTTCGACGACGTCACCTGTTTTCAATTCTTTAATATCGCTGGACGCTAGCAATTCGTCCATCGTCAGTGTACTTTTTGACATGTTTATCATGCCTCCTCATATTCTGCGGCAACTCGTAAGTCGTTTGGTCCGGTCAGATTTACACACATTATATCTGTTACGGACAAGTTTGTAAAGTGTTAGCTTTCTGGGTAACTTTATAGTTTCAACCTTATACCTTATACTTTGTTTCATGTACGCAACTGTTGATATTGGGGGGACTAAGACACTTGTAGCCGTTTTAGATGGCCAACGGAATATTATTGAGCAAGTTAAATTTCCTACACCGAAGCAATATGATGAATTTAAAGTAGTTCTGGAACAGAATGTGGCAAAATTTGCTACAAAGAATTTTTTAGCTGGCGGGGTCGGTGTAAGGGGTAATATCGACCGTGAAGGTGGCATGTCACTCAAAGACGACGTACTCGACTGGGGTCCTTCGCCGGTGAGGGCAGACTGTGAAAATATTTTTGGCTGCGAGTTCGTTTTAGAGAATGACAGCAAACTTGCTGGCTTATCTGAGGCACGACTTGTCAGAGAATTTAAAAAGGTTCTATATATAACGATTAGCACTGGTATAGGTTCAGCGTTTATTATTGATGGCAGCTTAGATCCGGATACCCTGAACTCAGAGATTGGCAAAGGTGTCTATGAACATAATGGAAAGGTACAGCAGTGGGAAGATTTTGCTTCCGGCAAAGCTATAGTTGAGACATATAATAAGAGAGCTAGCGAAATAGAAGACCCAGCAATATGGCGAGAAATCTCGATTAACCTTGCGTTTGGATTAATTGACGCCGCGGTGGCGTTCACCCCTGATCTTATTATCCTCGGTGGCGGCGTGGGTACCCATTATGCTAAATTTCAGGAGCCGCTCCGCCAAGTGATTGCCGAGCTTAAACCGGCCGAAATAACTTTTCCTGAAATTCGACAAGCTCAGCACCCCGAAGAAGCTGTTATATACGGATGTTTTGAGTTAGCGAAGGATCTTCTTGGACACGCTAGCTAGCCAGCTGAACGAATTGCTACCAGATGTAAGTATTGTAGCTGGTGATAGTTTATGTTGGTCACCGTCCGCAAAAAGCATTACCTATCGCACTGGAGACACATCTGATGAGAACATCTGGGGATTATTACACGAAGCTGGGCATGCCCGCTTGCAGCACACAAGCTTCCGCTCTGATATGGAGTTATTAGAACTCGAGGTTGCGGCTTGGGACGAAGCAGTCAAAATTGGAGCTAAAATAGGCTATAAAATTGATTCGGAGCACATTCAGGACTGCCTGGACACTTACCGAGATTGGTTGCATCAGCGAAGCATGTGTCCACGCTGCGGAATCGTAACGTTCCAAACTACGGAAAGTCAGTACAACTGCTATAACTGCCATAAATCCTGGACTGTCAGTGCTTCTAGACTATGCCGACCATACAGATTGGCAACAGGCCAAAAGAAAAACCGCCTGGAAACAATATCCCAAACGGTTTTTCAGGCAAAAAGCCGCTAACCACACTTTTCGCACTTGAGTATCAGGGACGTTTCCTCCTTGAGAAACGGACCGAGTTGTATGGGTAATACTACTCGGGAGTATCGCAGAGGAAAAACGTGCTTGGTGCCAAGAAGCTATCAAAGTTCGAGCTTTGCTCGAAGCTTAGATAGCTGTTGCGTTAGGGTGTTAGACAGTCTTTTTTGTACGACGACTAATACGGCCACCCTTGGCACCAGCAATACGAGCCAACTCGCGGTTTGCAAAGAAACCACCAGTTTTACCCTTTTTACCACCAGCTGCACCGATTTTTGCATAAAAATCAGCACCGTACTTAGTTTTATTCGTGTTTGCAGCAGCTTTGCCGCCAGCTTTAGTTCCAGCCATTGTAATGACTCCCTGCCCACCACCTTTAATTTAAAAAGATGAAAACAAAAAGAGGGACGCGCTTTTTACGGCACTACCCTCTGTTTTATCGCTTCTTTCGAAGTTATGCTTATCTTAGCATAACATTTATACTATGTCAAATACCTTATGGTTGTGTCGTGTTCGTAGGTGTTGATTGTTGACTTACCTGAGATAAGGCAAGTATAACCTTACCTATCGAGGGACGATATATGACTAAATAAAGGCTTTTGTCTGGGTTTGTGTAGAGAAGAAATACGTCGCCACTTTTTGCATCTTTGTAGAGCGAGTTATCTTTGGAAAGTTGACTAATTTTTGCATCATCCGGGGTACTCACTACAGGTGTTATTTCGCTTGGAACATCCACGATTTTGCTCACATCATCCTGGTATTTCTGTGTGTCATCTTGGGAATTTTGGCCGCTTGAAAGCTTATCTACTTTTTTCTCCAGGTCTTTCTTTTGATTCATAAGTGAAAACAGTAGCAAGATTACAGCTAGAAGCACCAGAACAATTGCCCCTGTAATAATGTTTTTACGAGTCATTAATTGACGAGGATTTTGTGATGTATGTTCAGCAGGAAACGACTGCTGAGCTGCTGACTGGTCAACCGGAATTTGTACACGAACTCGCGCCATTGTTAATATTTCCTCTTTCCTTTTATGCTATTGTATCTCATCTGTTACTGCTGCACAAAGGTATTAGGATTATTAACACTGATGGCTGTCCATGTAAAGTTGAGGTTTTGGCCGGCCGGCACTGCGAGAACAATATCAAAGCCATCTGCGGTCACATTGTCATAGCTATACTGAGCGAAACTTGAGCCACCCAAGCCAAGCGTAATGATTGGCGGCTGTGAGTATGGTTTGCTGAATGTTATGTGTACGGATTGAGCACCCGTGTTAATCACTGCATAGCCGCCAGTGTTGCTGTTAAACGATACATTGCCATTAAATATTACGTCGTCGCTAAAGATGACTGGCCTTACAAAGGTAACCAGACTATTGAACAACGCATCGCCGCTAACGGTGAGTGCACCATTAATAAGCGTATCGAAGTCGGCCGTAAGTGTACCAACATGCAAATTACTTAGGTCTATTGGTGTATTGCCATCCACCTGGTCTTGGAGAGTAGTTATCTGGTTTTGAAGCTGATCGTAAGAAGCTTGGTCTCCACCAAAGAAGCTGGTGCTAACTATCATCTGTACTTGCCCACTGCCTGATGTTGCGGCTACACCTATAATTGCGCCTGATCCAACAGCTTTTTTGGCCAAGCCAGGTGTTCCAGATGATGTAAGCGGATCGCCAGTCTGGACACTTCCTTCAATATTGACGTTAACACGGCCTGCAGAAGCGACCATAGCTTGTCCATCACTGTTAACCGCTCCAGCTACTACACCAGCTAATCCCTTTTGGAAAGCTGTTGAGGAACGGTGCAGTAAGCCTTGGTCGTCCACCGTGACAACGTCACCAACACTTACACTTTCGGCCACGCGGTAAGGAGTTGTGACACGTTCGGTTATAATACTCGTTACATCTATGGTTTGTGCCTTAATGTTGCTAAGAATCGCATCGCCTTGGCCATTTATGTGTTGGGCAAGTTCAATGACTGCTTTCATGTTATATATTGCTAATGCGTCGTATCTGACTCTGTAGAAACCGTCCTGTTCATAGACAAGCTCTGGGAATACCTGTGCTAGTTCTTGTGCTATTACACCTGTTTGTGCTCTTGTATCACACAAAGTTTTATCGAAGAATTCGTTGCTACAGTCAAAGTCAAAATTAACCAGTCTAATATCGCCAATCTTATCAAGTACAGAACCGACATTAGTTATGTTAGTTTTTAGGCGCGCATCAGATATACCAGTAGCGTCAACTGCGCAGTTCCACACGGAGCTTGCATCTACCCATTTCAATATATCATTATTGGCACAGCCCTGAAGTAGCCCTATACCACCAGTGCCCGACTCAAGCCCAGATCCATTACTTGTAGCACCAGCACCGTCACCACTTATAAAGTCGTTCTGGTCAACAAGGGCTGCGTCCTTGCCATCCAGCCTATTAAACTCGGTTGCATCAACAGTGATTGCGTTTATCACAAACGCTGAACTAGAATTACCCGTATATGTTTGCGTATCGAGCGCTGATCCTATAAGGATACTATCGGCCGTAGTATTATTTGTACCAATTCGAATGGTATTCCCAGATGTCCCTAGCCCTAGTTCGAGTGTTTTTACAGCATTTCCAGAACCTAAACTTATTGTTTCAGCAGAGGCATCGCTACCGATAAGAATACTGCCTGTTGTGCCTGAGTTAATAGTAATACCGCTAGCAGTAGCTGAAGCTAACGTCACTGCACCTGCGCCTGTATACGACTGACCGGCAGCAATGCTTACTCCACCGGTATCAGTAGTGAGGCTGTCTACATTTAAGGTGTCCTGTACATCAACGGTTCCGCTTGCATTAATGACAAATGTAGCCTGGGTTGATGTAATGCTGCTGTTTGCGGCTATAGCGGCACTGAAAGTTGCACCTGCTCCAGTAAAGGTTGTCGTACTAGCCGTACCGATGGTGCCGCTAGTGGTGATAATGTTCCCAGTGCTTATAGTTCCGAAGCCACTGGCAATAGAACCAACAGTTAGCGCGCCTGTACCTGTAATACCAGTGTAGCTACCGCTGATATTGGATGAGCCCAGTATGCCTGCTACCTCCGCCGTAGCCAGGTCTATAGCATTGGTAGTGCTGCCTGAACCAATGAATATGCTTGCTGTTAGAGTATTCGATACATCAGCGT
The DNA here is from genome assembly GCA_013815785.1 of Candidatus Saccharimonadota bacterium. Classification (GTDB taxonomy): domain Bacteria; phylum Patescibacteriota; class Saccharimonadia; order Saccharimonadales; family JACDFO01; genus JACDFO01. The sequence goes on from JACDFO010000012.1 coordinate 20,778, forward strand.
CGGTAATGCTGGCACAGGTTAGGTTGCCGTTAGCGGCGATGGTAGTAGCGAATTGGTTAGCAGCACAATCCGTTGGATCGGATTGAAGTGCTGTGGCAGCAGCAGCTAGATTTATAGTTATCGTATTGGGTATGTCTGCATCTAGCAAGCTGGCACAGGTTAGGTTGCCGTTAGCTGCAATCGTGATGGCAAACTGGTTAGCTGAACAATCTGATGGATCTGCAGCCAAGGCACTTGCCGTTGAAGCATTACCGGTTACCGCTCCTATGAATGTGGTGGCTGTGATAGTGCCGTCAGTAATGATGTTGGTATTAAAGGCACCGTTAGTGTTACCAAAGTTAATAGTAACGTTTGCGGCACCAAGATCGGCGGCGACACTTGGCAAGTTATTGGCAGCGATGGCCGCACAGGTTAAGTTGCCGTTAGCGGCGATAGTAGTGGCAAACTGGTTAGCTGAACAATCTGTTGGGTTAGCAGCTAGTGCAGTGGCGGTGCTGGCGTTACCGGTTACGGCACCTACAAAGGT
>JACDFO010000044.1 GCA_013815785.1 Candidatus Saccharimonadota bacterium
ACAACCTTATAGCTCGTGGCCATTTACGCAAACGCGAAAACTCCGCCCGCTCACTTGAGGTTGTTGGATCTGATGCTATGCGAATGGGTGAACTAAACGCAGTCACGGAACGTGAAGAAAAATGGCTTGTAGAACGTGTGGATACGATGCTTAAGTTGCTTGAAGAGTCTAGCGCACCACAAGAAAAATCCATTGACGATATCTACGTACTTATTGGAGCGTTGCATGTACTGGGACTTGATGACGCCGTCCGCTCATTTGTTCCGCGCTTGACTGCTGTAAAAAAACGAGCGAACGAATCAAAACCTCAGCGTTGACGATTAACAGATTACACCGTATATTTGAGCGGTGGGCGTAAATATATACTAGATCCAAGAATTAACTCTTTAAAAAACTGGAAATTCTTGGCGTGAAGCTATATAATCCACATCTGTACTTGCACATTATAATGTTGTTTCTGTCTCGAGTTTTTTGACTTGGGAAGAGCAGCCCGCCAAAATGTATTTCATTTTGCCGGCGCGATGAGAAACCTTCCAGGTGTCTCATAAGCGAAGCGATATTCGGGGGTAGCTCAGTGGTAGAGCGGGACGCTGTTAACGTCTAGGTCGCTGGTTCGAGCCCAGTCCCCCGAGCCAAGTATAAGCACTTTTAAAGAAGTGCTTTTTTGTTTACATTATGCAATAATAACATTAAATAAGCACAAGGTTTAACTATGAAAATCAATCAAAAAGGGTTCAGCATAGTCGAAGTTTTGTTAGTAGTTCTAGTGCTAGCAGTACTGGGTTTTGGCGGATATTATGTTTGGGATAAACAGAGTGATAAAAACGAAGAAAGTAAAACATCAACTACTACCCTGGTTACTAAGAATGAAGAATCCAAAGTGGTGCCGGTCGAAGAAGATATGACAAAAGACTGGACAGTATATTCCGGCACTACTTTTTCAGTAAAAATACCCGATGGTTGGGAGCTAGTTGGAAATAGGGAATATAAAAACATAGTCGCCTATTGTTCAGACTCTAGCTGTTTAACTTATAAAAAAGGAGTGTTAGGAGTAGTAAGAGATACAGAAGGAGGAAGAGGTGGACCTTTTAGATTTACTCTCTTTGACAATGCGTCACCTTCGTTAAGGGGATCAAAGGAAAGCTATGTGGCCACAGCAAATTATCCTGTCGAAAAGTATAAATTCACTCAAACGGGTGAACAGGAACTTATGGATATTCCCAAGGGCGGGATCCAATACTCATATGTAATAAAAAGACAGAGCACTCAGATAGTCGTAACTTACTCACTTTTCTCACCAGACCAAAAAGACGAGAGCAACATTGTTGATTTATTAGTTGCTTCCATTAAGTAAATTATTCTAAATTACGAAGTGCGTCCACTACTTGGAGCCAATCATAAGCACTGTATATGAGTAGTTTTTTGTTTTATGAGATAATTTGATTATGAATAATCTTGACCTATTTGCAAGTTGTATTTTCTGCGATGTCTCCATGTTGGCGATAGTCTGGTTTGGTCTACTTGTAAACATTAGTATCATTAGGATTACTTATCAATGCACGCGAGCTATATGTGTATATTGCAAAGCACCAGAAAATTGACATAAGATTAGCAATGCTTATTTCTGCTACGCACGCAATATTGATTGGCACGGGAGTTTCTTACGCCACTCTTAGTAATTTTGACTCGGTTGATGGTTTTGGTGATTTACCCGCAGTTAGTTCTTTATTATTGGCTGTCGTGGTATTTTTAGTTCTCCATAAGTATGAGCATAGCCCGAAAACGCATGTTTTTTCACTGTCGACTGCGACTGTTGGTTCAGTTATATTATTTCTTATGAACAGTGAAGATCAAGAACCACTCCTGCTGGTATGGGTACTTGGGATAGGTGTCGTTGTCTCATCGTTGTTACTGATTAAGGTGAATAGAAAAAAATCGTAACTCGTCCACAACAGCGAGCCATTCGACTGCTTCGCTCGCTCATGGCTATAGCCATAGGGCGACGGAGAGAGGCGAATGCCCTGAGCGTAACAAAGTGAAGTCGAATGGGCTAGATTTTATTTTCTAATTTTTTGATATGTTGATGCTATGAAATTCTTCAAATGGTACAAATGGCTAAAATTTTTCCACCGTGAGTTCATATTTCAAATCAAGCGCAAGCTGATATAATTACACATGTGAAAAGCAAAATTCTAGTAGTGGTAATCCTATTGGCCGTCTTGGGTGCGGGAGGGGTTTACCTGGCAGCCAATAAATCTACTACGAATGAGGATGTAGCCAATGAACAATCCAACACTAAATCGGCGGAATTTATCCCCGAAAGCTTCCAAAACATCAAAGCGGCTCATTATGTTTCATCTAACCCAAGCAATAATGCACTGCTAAACTCCTCCGTGGACACAGTAGCAATTAAATTCAACTTTGATTTAGCGCCGCCATCAAAGATCAATGTAACCTTGAATGGTGCTGATGTAACAAAGAGCGCCACCAGCATTAGCTCAGATAAATTAACCCTGACAATACCGGTTACAGCCAACCAAACGGGTAACTACAAGGTTGAATACGCAGCGTGCTGGCCTGACGGCTCATGTCACGACGGGTCGTATGGGTTTTCAATAAAACTGCCATGAAAAAGTTTTTACCCTGGGTGGCCGCTATAGCACTAATCCTAGCTGGAGGTACCCTTTGGCTGGTTTCTCGGGATAATCGGTCCGGTAACGGCGACCAGCAAATAAAATCCCCGCACTTTGTGGATTCAACACCCCTTCACGGCGAGACCTACGCCGCCCAGCCTGTCAATGTCACGATCAATTTCAATTTTGATATAGCCGACAACAGCGAGATAAAGGTGAATGGTGGCGGTCGGGAGTGGACGGCAGCTCCTACGAAAGTAGAGGACGCTCAGACCGCCCTGAAGGCCGACCTAAAACCGGGCATGCCCGACGGCGAGTATATAGTGGAGTATAGAGCTTGCTGGCCAGACAAATCCTGTCACGATGGACAGTTCTCGTTCCGCATAGATTCCTCCGATAGAACCGGGTACAGAGACCTGCGCGGCAAAAAAGAGGTTACCATCAGGATGGCTAGCATTGCCTTTTCCGATCCTAAGATCTTAGTTTCTACTGGGACTGAGGTCACATGGGTAAACGATGATGAAGCCGGCCACTTTGTTAACACCGAAACGCATCCGGAACATACCTACTTTCCCGGTCAAAATTCACGGGAGATACCGAAAGGCGGGGAATTCAAAACGACATTCAACACTCTGGGTCAGTATAGTTACCATTGCTCGGCCCATTACCCCGGCATGGTCGCGAGTTTAATAGTTTCAGAATAAAATTACTGGCTACTGGATTACCAGCATTGTTGGCAGCCCAAAACACGACGGTGATTTTAAACTGTTCTATACAGAAGAATTCCCCATTCGGATTGATGCTATGAAAAGAGAAAAACAACTCAAAGGTTGGATTAGTGCCAAGAAAGAGGCATTGATTGCGGGTGATCTGGTGCTACTAAAGCGGTTATAGCTTAGTTCCGAGCATGGTATAGGGATGTGCGCTGCCTGAGTCCCCCGAGCCAGACCAAGCAGCTAATTAGCGTGACCGAGTTCCGTGACCAATTAGTCCTAGTTTATCCCCACATTCTGTATTGATTACGGTAATCCAACTAAATTATTAGTATTTCTCTAGGACGAATATCGTTAGTTAATAGTTGGTAATTTGATCGTAAACACGGAGCCCTTGCTCATTTTAGAGCTTACTTCTATTGTGCCTTTATGTAATTCTACAATTTTCTTGACCCAGTATAACCCCAAACCAGTACCCACCGTTGATGTAGATAGAACATTGTCAATGCGTGAAAACTTTTTGAACAGTTGCGGTTGATCTTTTTTTCGAACACCCACGCCTTCATCCGCAATGGTAATAATCGTTTCCTTTTTACTTTGTCTGAGACTAACTGTCATTGTTTTACCGGTGGGAGAATACTTGCTGGCATTATCGAGCAAGTTCTCTAATACCATACGCATTAGTTTACCGTCAATGAACGCGCTCATCTTTCGCGTAGGTTTATTAAATACAATGCGCTGTTCACGAGCCTTGAGGATTATCAATTGTTCCTGGATAACATCATAGACAAGCTTTCCCACATCGTTTTCCGACTTTTCCAAATATACTTTGCCGTCGTCCACTTTAGCTATTCTGAGCAAGTCCTCGATTATTTCTAGTTGCCGCTGATTGCTCATAATAGCGCTATCCAGCATTTTAAGCTGTTTCTTGGACAAGGCTCCGACATAGCCGTCGCGCAACATTAACGTATATTGCTTGACGATAGTGGCCGGGGTACGCAACTGATGAGAAGCCAGCATGATAAACTCATCTTTTGTATTGCTTAAGGCTTGCAATTCATCATGTTGTTGCACCAAGTTGGCCGTCATTTGCTTGGTATCGGACTGCAACTGCTTGTGCTTGGTAATATCTTCTATGGCCAGCAGGATAAGTTGTTTGTGGTCAACCTGTCGGGCATTTAAGAGCATGGTTTTAGGACCAATGTCAGGAAAGTCGTGCGTGACTTCAAAACCGTTCATTATTTTATCTTTAGGCAGAATGTTTTCGAGCAGTTCGCGGAGCTTGGGTATCTGCCACTGGTTATTCCCAAGTTTATAAATTAACTTGCCTACAGTTTGTGTTTTTAAGACCTGAAACTTATGATAAAAAGCGTCATTAGCGGTGATCACGCACAAATCTTTATCCAGAATGATAAAAGGTTCCCTTAAGGTGTCGGTAATTTCCTGATAATAAATGATGAGCTTTTTAAGCTCTTCAATACTTTCTCTTTGATCGATGATTTTTTTCTCAGCACTACTTTTAGGGCTTTTATGGACGTTGCCAGTCATTTTCTCAACCCATATTCCTATTCCACAATTTATTCATGTATATATAATGATCTTTATTTTTCATTTAGGCAAACTTATAAGTATGTCAATAAGATATCCAACTCAATTGAACAGTTTGTGCACTCGAAAAATTACACTGCTTTAAGTTGTACGCCACATACGAAACCAATTCCCGTCTGTCAAAATATGACTACGATAAAACTGATATATAAGCTAGCATAGAGCGAGTCAATAAATCGATGGTAGAAATGTGTTTGCCAAGTTCGAATCCGGCCTCCGGAGCCAGACATAAGCACATCTAAGGTGGAGAGTTTTTGTTTTAACCTAGCGGATGTAAAATATAACTATGTTCAAAAAGGAACTTGCCAACGGTGTGGTGCATAAAGTGCCACCCGATTTAAAAAAAGCCCTTACTCTCGCACCTTCTAAAGCGCGAGTAGCATGGGAAGACATTACCCCACTCGCGCGCAACGAGTGGATTTGCTGGGTAGAGTCAGTCAAGAAACAAGAGACGAGAAGCATTCATATTAAAAGGGTACCCAAGGACCTTATGGCTGGAAAGCGCCGTCCTTGTTGCTGGGTGGGTTGCATGCATCGCTGAAACTAGCGCAGAGGGGGCTTTTTACCCGACAAATTGCTTTGACAATACAGCTATTCTGCTACCATAGGTGTATATGGAGGACATAAATGGCTAAGCGGAGCAAAAAAGCTGCGGTTATAAAAGTACCTAAAGATAAGTTGCTGGCAAAATTTACGATTTTCTTTTTCGAAAGGCCTGTTGCTACAGCGCTGCTTTGGATTCTACTGACATTATTCG
>JACDFO010000045.1 GCA_013815785.1 Candidatus Saccharimonadota bacterium
GTGATTTAATCGTTGTACGGACTTTCGCCATTCACAAAATATGCGCGGGATATTTCATCGCGGGCTACGTTCCAGAGGCTTGGGTCATCTGCTTTGATTTTGCGCCAGTACCACCACTCGACTCCCCATAGGTAGACCTCTTTTAGGCCAGTCGCCCGGCCATATTCGATTCGGTCTTTTAGACGCTCGGCATTGAGTGATTTATTTTGTTCTGGTATATCTTCTATGCGGTTCATTTCAAAACCAGCTGGCAACCACGATTCTGCCTGCAACTCATGAACAATTAAATCAGTTCCATTGGTGAGTTTGCCGGCTCCGCCGAGGAATGCATAAAACCAAGCTGGAAACGGATATTCAAAGTAACGCTTCGTCAGGCTTTTGTCCCAAACCCGCTTATAAACAGATACGGCAGTGGTATCGGCTATCGGTTCATTTACCGGCCAACCCAGCGCGTTATTGCTGCGCGATACTATGATTGGATGGCTCGAATCGCGCTGTTTAACAAAGTTATACTCATCGACTAAACGCGAACGGGAATGGTCTGGGCAAATACCAAACACTTTTAAGAAAAATTCGTTTTCAAGCTGATAACTTTCTAGTGCCGGACTAGATTTGTAGCGGTCTATCACCACACCCATGTACTCTTTTAACTCCACTGACCACTGGCTCATGGGCATCTTCTCTGCCCAGTCAGGCATGTGACATTCTGGCCAACGCGGCTGCCGCAGGCCAATTGCTAGGCTGACTTTGGAGCCACTTTGCTCGGCCATCTTAAATTGCCAATCCAGCTCAGTAAAATCATAGGTACCTGGGATTTTTTCGAATTCATTCCAGTAGCTAACCAAACGAAACTGTCTTACGCCTAGCTCATCGATAATCGCCTGCATCGTATCTTTTGGTTCAAGTCCGAAGTGGCGCGCGTACCTAGGAATAAATGTTACGCCGTATTTTAGTGGCATGTCCCGCCGATCCCACATATACCACTGGGCAACACCATACATAGTGCCTGACCATAAGATGATAAGTAAAAAAAACACAGCCACAATTTTGTGCAACCAGCTTGTATCGAACCACAATTTCAGACGGTAGTATGCAATTTTTGGCAAAGCGCTGGCGCGTGGAAACTTAACCGCTAGACGGTGATGGAGTCTTTTTTTGGTTTTCTTCTTTTTGGCCATTGTTCCCACAACTTGTTAGAATATATAAAAGTGATTACTATCAAACCGCTTACTCTTAGTTTAGTTATACCAGTTTATAACGAAGAACACCACATCGGTCCATGCTTGGACGCGATTGCTGCACAAACTGACAAACCAGACGAGGTTATAGTTGTCGATAATAATTCCTCCGACAAAACACTTGAGATAGCAAAACTATATCCTTTCGTTAGTATTCTGACAGAAAAAAAACAAGGTGTGGTACACGCTCGAAATACTGGTTTTAACGCTGCTCGGGGCGATGTTATAGCACGAATCGATGCCGATACGTTGCTGCCACCAAATTGGACCGGCAGTATTCGCAAAGCCTTTAATAATCAAAAGACAGATGCCGTTACCGGGCCGGTCTACTACTACGATATGCCTTTTTCATCCGTTAATTATCGTCTCGATCATTTCTTTAGAAGTATTATGAATATCCGGATGGAACAATTTCCGTTTTTGTACGGGTCCAATATGGCGATTCGCCGTTCTGCTTGGAAATTGGTTGCGGACAAAACTTGCGTAGCCAAAAAAGTACATGAAGATTTAGACCTCGCAATCCATTTGCAAGAAGCAGGTTATGGAATTACATATAGACCAGATATGCGTGGTGGAGTCTCGGCACGGCGTTATGACGATACTTTGAATGACTTCTCGTTATATATGAAAATGTATGTACATACTTATAAAGCCCATGAGCGCCAAGGCTTGATGCCCTTCGTAGCTATGACGGCCTATACGACCGGTTATATTGCCTTACAACCCCTGCGGCGGTCTTATGACCCGAAAACTGGTAAGCGAAGTATTAAGCAATTAGTTAGAGGCCACACCCCTCGCAAAAACCCTGCCGCTTAGTCTGCGGGTGGCGAAGTGAAGCCGCCAAATTCATTTGTGGTGGGGGCGCATTTGCTCCAAAGGCCTTTGTTTTGGATTCTGGCATCTCGCTGATGATTTAGAAATTCTTCTGATTTGGTGAATGGAAAGCTAGTGTATGCGAAGCCGTAACCCTCCTTAAGTATTTCGGCTTGAGCCAGCCTGCCATCGGGCAGATATACGTATCGCAACAGGCGGTTGTAACGGTCGCGGTTACTGCTAAGCGGATCAGCTTCAAGCCTCACTGCTTGGTCGCCGATGAGGGCTTTTGTAAAATCTGAGGCAGCTTTACCAAAGCATTGCACGACTTTGCGTGGATCTTGTGTCTCCGGTGTGTCAATGCCGATAAAACGAATGGTTTCTTTACGGCCGTCCATCTCGACAGTAATCGTGTCGCCATCGTTAAAGTTCGTAACTATGTATGTACCGGGTGATAGATCTGTAATTTTATTGCTGAGTGATGGATTTGATTCGGTGTAATAGCCTAGTCCCACGATGATAAGTGCAACCAAAAGCCGAATCAGTAATTTCCGGGAGCGCTTGGTGCGCAGTAATTTCACGCTTCGTGCGCCTTCAGGCGTTCTTTCATATACTCAGCAGTTATTTTAGTGCCGTCAATTTCGACATAGGGTTCATGTTTTAACGGCTCTTCGATTAGCCCAGCAATTCGTTCAAACATATCATGTGGAAGCTCGTGTTTTGGCCATAAATGCAAGCGGCTGGTGTGTGCGGCGCGTTCTTTGGCTAGTTCCTTGTGAGTCTTTACCCATACTAATATCACTTGCGCGCCGGTGCGTTCGGCTATGTCGTATTTATCTGTTCGATGCTGCAATCTATTCAGATTTGCGTCGTATATTACACTTATGCCCTTGCGTAGTAGTGATTCGGTTTTGTTATCAAGTGCTTCATACAGTTCGTCGTGCTCATGCTGACTGAAGCTAGGCGAAGAAAACAGCTCGACGCGCTCTTTATCTGATGATACGTGCACGGCGCCGGTCAGCTCATGGATAGCTTTTGCAGCTGTCGTTTTGCCCGCGCCAGGGTATCCCAGCATGAGATACAATGTAAGCTTATTCATATGCAATATTTATCCCTCCTTATGTGAAGCAGGTGGAGTGATATAAAGAGATGCTATCACGGTCGCCGTTATGAAAATTCCAATCGTTGCAAGTGATACGCCGGTAGGTATATGTATGCCAAACCACGGGTAGCCAAATATTTCACCAGGACTGATGACCATCTTGATACCAACGCCTATCAGCAGTAAGCCGAGTGCTTTATTGAGCAGCCAAAACCTATCTTTGATTTTGTCGAACACAAAGTACAGTGCCCGCAGACCTAAGATTGCGGCAGCGTTGCTACTAAACACAATAAAGGGGTCGCGTGAAATCGCTAAAATAGCCGGCACACTGTCGACGGCAAAAATCACATCTGTTATTTCCACAGCTAAAAGCGCGATAAACAGCATGGTAGCGACTCGCTTACCATTTACATGGGTGAATAGTTTATGGCCGTCCAGTTTGTGAGTTACTGGGATTACACTCTGAAAAAAGTTTAGAATCTTACTTTTGGCCGGATCGAATTCGTGCTCCTCACTATGCGCCAGTATTTTCCAGCCGCTATAAAGTAACAGCACGCCGAAGATAATGAGTACTGGTTCAAAACGCTCGATAGCTGCGATACCAGCAAAAATGAAGATGACACGCATGATCAGCGCACCAAAAATACCCCAGAAAAGCACACGGTGTTGGTATTTTTTCGGAATTTTAAAGTAGCCGAGTATGACCGACCAGGCGAAGACGTTGTCTATAGAAAGCGATTTTTCGATGATATAGCCGCTAAAATATTGACCTGCAGCATTTGCGCCATACAACGGCCAAAACAAAAGCCCAAGCCCGACACCGAGTCCAATCCAGACCAAGCTTTGAACGGTTGCTTCTCGTAAAGTAGGCGTGTGGTCCTTGCGATGAATGACTACGATGTCGAAAATAATAAGAAATAAAAACCAAGCTACCAACAACGCCCAATGCCATCCGGGAACAGAGATAACAGACAAAGCTTCTTGGCTGACAGTATTTGCAAATCTAAACATCAGAAATCTATTCCTTTATTAGCTAAAAATTTATTATCGAAATGGTGTTTTATTTTGGTCATATCTGTGGCGATGTCAGCGTATTTTAGAAATTTATCTGGAAAATTACGACCCGTTACGCAAAGGCTGGTACCCGGGGCTCTTTTTTTGAATAGGTCTTCAAATTGTTTATCGGTTAACAGGCCGTCATGTAGCGCGTTGTTGATTTCGTCGCAGATTACTACATCATACTCGCCGCCGCTTGCACATCTCAGTGCCTCGGTATATGTCTCGAGTGCAGCTTGTTTGTGCTGCGCTTCTGTGATGTGCTGTTCGCTGAGCTCACCCGCCTTGTAAAAGCCTTTACCACCCTTGTAAAAGTACAGTGAATCTTCAAATAAAGCTTGGATGTCGCGTACGAACACATGCTCGCCTACTCCCCAGTGTTTTATGAACTGAATAAAGGCTACGTTCCAGCGATTGCCCAGTGCTCGCGCCATAAGCCCGATACCGGCACTTGTCTTGCCTTTTCCTTCCCCGGTATAGACGATCACTACCGATTCTTTTTGTTCGTAATCCTCAAAGGTCATTCAGATAGTTTAAGGCTTAAAGCCTAAAGCTCAAAGCAATAGACTTAGGCTGACTGCACTAACTTTAGAGCTGCCACAAATAAAGTAACTTTGTTAATAGTGACGAACTCCTGGTCTGGCAGTATCTGTTCGTTGCGGACACGCCGCAAAAGCTCGATGACTCGCGGTCGCTGATTTTCTAAAGTTTCGTAGATGGCTTCGAGGTGCTCTGGCTTTACGGACCCTTCCAATACTTTGCCGATCGCTTGTTCATATAGGTCATCAAAAGTTTCATCATCCATCATACCTTCAGCAGCCTCGCTCAGATAACGAACAGTCATTTTTGGGTCTAGGTTGTTTGCGCTGCCTGGCGTGAAGTCAAGTTTGCCGGTGTGCCTGAGCCCATGCAAATCAATTTCATCTATTGCCGGAAGGTGGTTGCAGTCGAAAAAAACCTTCTCAAGGTCATCTATGCGCGGTTCAAATTCGTTGCGTACTTCACTCATGAAGGTCTCCTTAGTGCGCATTATATCAATTCACCACTGATGTGCAAGTAAATATACACCACAGGTAGCGTGATATATATCACCCTACGCTACATATAGCGTCTATTTTGTCTTTTGTGCTGCGAGCGCTTGGTCGATGGCGGGTCTATCAAAACCAACGATGATTGTGCCATCAATATCTAGTACAGGGATACCCCGTTGTCCAGACTTAGCGACCGATTCGTTTGCGGCTTCAGGGTTGTCGTCTACATCTTTATCGGTGTAGCTAACCCCAAGCTTATCTAGGTATTGCTTCACTGCGTGGCAGAATGCACACCATGTTGCCGAGTAAATTATTACCACTATTCTTCTCCCGTCGTTTTTGAACCTGGTCTGCTTAACACACGCGCTACCACTAACAGTATGGCAGGTATGTTGTGGCTAACTGCTTCTGAGGTTGAAGCGTGGCTAGCAC
>JACDFO010000001.1:0-2962 GCA_013815785.1 Candidatus Saccharimonadota bacterium
GGTTTTGATGATGCTATCGCCCTTGATCATCATGGGCATGTCGCAGAAAGTACGGTAGCCAACTTATTTATTATTCGCAAAGGAATTTTAGCCACCCCAGACACGTCAACTGATATTTTAGAAGGCATTACTAGGGACACTTTGATCGAATTAGCACGCAGTATGGATTTCAGGGTCGAGGAGCGCAGTATCGACCGAACGGAGCTATATAAATCAAACGAAGCATTTTTATGTGGCACCAGTGCGTTCATTACTCCAATATTATCCATAGATAAACGAATAGTCGGTGGGGGTAAAATTGGCCCGATAACTAAGCAACTGATGGAAAAATACAAAACCATTCAGCAGGGCACGCACTCAGACTTTACTAAATGGCGGACCGAATTAAATTAAAATTATCGGATTTGCAATAAAAATTGGTAACAGGTATACAATTTAACTGTAATGACAATGAATATTGAAGTAAGAATCAATGCCGACTTCATGGAACAAGCGTACTGCAAGGACTTGCCTCCACGCATCTTCTTTCCTTCTGATATAACAGGTGTAGAAATCGCCAAAATAATCTGTGCAGACTGTGTCGTACGCGAGGAATGCTTAGAATATGCTTTAGAAAATAAAGTTGACCATGGTATTTGGGGTGGTGAATCAGAACGTGAGCGTCGCCGAATTCTCAAACGTCGACGCAACACCGAGGTGTAATCTTGGGTTACTTCAATCATTAGTAGGATATAATAACGGGGATGCAAAGATATAATCCTAAAGATATTGAACCGAAATGGCAGAAGGTCTGGGACGAGACTGGCTTATATACGGCGGACTTACATAGTACTAAACCAAAATACATTGCCATGAGCATGTTCAACTATCCCAGTGGGGCTGGTATTCATATTGGACATGCCATGAACTACACCATTAGTGACGTAAAAGCCCGCTATAAGCGCCAACAAGGTTATGAAAGCTATCATCCAATCGGCTGGGATGCCTTTGGATTGCCAGCCGAAAATTATGCCATCAAAGCAGGTGTATCGCCACAGGAAAGCATGGCAAGCATTATTCCGGAATACCGGAAACAGTATAAAGCTATGGGGTGGAGCAACGATTGGGATAAAGAAATCGCTACACATGAGCCGCGATACTACAAATGGACACAATGGATATTTAGCCAAATGTATAAAAATGGATTGGCGTATCAAGACTCAAGGATGCAGTGGTGGTGTATCAAGTGTCAGACAGTACTTGCTAACGAACAAGTTATTGACGGCAAATGCTGGCGACACGATAGTGCTGATGACCCGCTAGTAGAAAAAAAAGAGGTTAATCAGTGGTTTTTCAAAATCACTGATTATGCAGATGAGCTACTTGGCGCGATAGACGAGTTAGACTGGACGGACAGTGTCAAATTAGCACAAAAAAACTGGATTGGTAAGAGTGCAGGCGCGGAAATCAATTTTAAATTAGCAGACGATACAGCTAATGAAATCACAGTCTTCACAACGCGGCCAGACACGCTTTTCGGAGCAACATTTATCGTACTAGCCCCGGAACATTTGTTGATTCAGAAGATTGCGAACAATTCGCAAAATAAAGAGATAAAATCATATATAAGAACCTCTCAAGCTAAAAGCGAGATCGAACGACAAGAAAACAAACAAAAAACTGGTGTCTTCACTGGATTATACGCAATTAACCCCCTTAATAACGGAAAGATTCCAATCTGGACAGCCGATTATGTTTTAGCTGGGTATGGCACAGGCGCAATCATGGCTGTCCCTGCCCATGATCAAAGAGACAATGAATTCGCTAAGAAATTTAACTTGCCAATTATCAATGTTATTAACCCAATTGCAATCCGCGAAGATGCGAAAGATATAACAGACTTTCATAAAAAGAAAAAAGTTGTTGCTGTAGTCCAAAACGACATCGGAGAACTTTTGACCATCAACTGGGGAACGAAGTTGGGCGGCCGTTTATTCGTGGGCGGAACTATAGAAGAAAATGAAGCGCCAGAAGTAACGGCCCTACGTGAAGTTACTGAGGAAACAGGCTATAACGATCTTGAAGTACAAGAAATCGGTCAGGAAACATTCCACTACAAGTATTATGCATTTTCTAAGCAAGAGGCACATGCTGTAGATACCAAATTTGTTTTTTTGAAACTAAAAAGTGACGCTCAGCAGGAGCAGAATTTGGATGAGTCTGAAAAAAATAATTTTGCAGTTGAATGGGTAAGCATTGATCAGGCAGACAAAGAAATCACGGAACCGTTGCACAGACATGCCTACAGTAAGTTTATTCTTAAAGAGTGCTACCACAGTGAAGGTGTAATGGTTAATTCCGGGCCATACGATGGTCAAAGCTCTAGTGATGCACGCGAAAGCATAGTCGTAGATTTAGCTAAAAACCAGCAAGCCGAAGAAAAAGTTAATTACAAAATGCGTGATTGGAGCGTGAGTCGTCAGCGCTACTGGGGTGCTCCAATACCAATCGTTAATTGCGCCAAATGTGGCAATGTGTTGGTGGCAGACGAAGATTTACCCATTATTTTGCCACAACTGCAGGATTTTCAGCCCAGTGGTGATGGTCGGAGTGCCTTGGCTCGTGCCAAGGATTGGCTAATAGTAGATTGTCCGAACTGTGGGGGTCCAGCTGAGCGTGAAACCGACACCTTGGATACTTACATATGTAGTAGCTGGTATATGTTTCGCTATTTCGATCCAAACAATGAGCAGGCTATTTTTGATAGCGAGCTGGTAAAAAAATGGGAACCAATCGATTTTTATAATGGCGCCGACCATGCTACGGCTCATTTGTTGTACGCTCGTTTTATCGCTCGTTTTTTTACAAAAATTGGCATGGTGAATAACCCTGAGCCTTTTAAGCAGTTTTTGTTTAATGGCAAAGTTACAGCTTCTGACGGCACGATGTTCTCCAAGAGTAAAGGCAATGGTGTAGACCCCCT
>JACDFO010000001.1:2972-50120 GCA_013815785.1 Candidatus Saccharimonadota bacterium
TAATCAGGGATATGGCGCCGATGCACTCCGCACATATCTGATGTTTGCCGCTCCCTTACAGGTTTGGGCTAAGTGGGATCCTCAAGGAGTACCCGGAACCTACCGATTTTTGTCAAGAATATGGACATTAGTACAGGAGTACAATGATGCTTCTGAAGCAGAACCTTCACTGCAACAGTCAAACGATATCCAGCGTGTTATCCACCAAATGATTAAGAAAATGACCGAAGATATTCAGCACAATATGTATAACACAGCAATCGCGACTGCCATGACCACGGTAAACAGCTTGTACAAACTCAAAAGTCAGTCTATGTCCAAAAATGAAGTCTGGCAAACATCATTAGAAAGCTTGGTGGCCTGTGTAGCACCGTTTGCACCGCATATCGCGGACGAACTATGGCAACAACTCGGTCATACCGAAAGTGTTCACAAAGATAGCTGGCCAGCTTGGGATGATTCATTACTTGAAACAGATACTGTGACAATTGTTGTACAAATAAACGGCAAAGTACGCTCAACAGTTGAAGTTGAAAATAATGCCACCGAAGAACAGATTGTGGCTACGGCTAAGGAAATTGAAAAAGTGGCTGGCTATTTAGCTAATGAACCTATCAAAAAAACGATTTATGTTCCAGGTAAGCTAGTAAATTTTGTTTTGTAATCAGTTAGAGCGCAAGGGATTAAACGCTACGCTTTGATCTGATACGTGGGTTAGTTCTTCGAAAGTCATCGCTTGGCCTGCGTCAAGCTTAGCTTGTGCCTGTAACTTTGGCAGCTCCAGTGCAGCTTCGTTACCATCATGGATAACGTCGCTAGCGACTTGAAATGGCCTAATCATAGCGTTACCTAATCGTTGCAGACGTGTTAATGGTATTTCACCATTGGCAGCTCGCTCAGCAGCTGCGCCAAGGCTGTTTAGTGCCGAACGCTGCCTATCAATAGCGTTGCTGAAGCTACTAAAGCTTTTATCTTGTTCAAATTTTCGAGAATGGTTACGCATTGTGTAGAACTCCGATAATACGCCCTTTTTACCGAACGTCAATATATCATTATACCACGACTGTCAATAGTTGTCAATATTAACTATTTGAGTTTACTCGAGAAATGCGCTAAAATAGAGCTAATATTTATCAGAGTAAGTAATAGGAGCGCTATTTTTAATGGGTAAACCAAAAAAACGAACAAGTCCCAGACGCACCGGCACTCGCCGTAGCCACCTAGTTGTCAAATTGGCTCGGGCGGTTAACGCAAAATCTCCGGTTAAAGCCTATACGACGCGTCGTGAAAGCGGTAAAAAGCTAGCTAGCAAAGCAGGCTAAGTCACGTATACTACGTAGTAAGTAAGGATTAACAATTTTATGGCTTCAAATCGTCACCTCGGGCGCATAATTGCACTGCAAACGCTGTATGAACAAGAGTTTCGGCTGGACTGTCAGGATGTAACATTTGATCTGGATTCAGTTTTACAGCGTAATATTAGCCGCTATGAGGCAATGGTTGATGACAGAGAGTTCATTGTTGAACTGGTTCATGGAGTAGATAAAAAGCGTGAAGAAATAAACGCTTTGCTTCAGCCAGTAGCGCCAGAATGGCCGATTGATCAGATTGCGCGCATGGACCGAGTCATCCTGCATATCGGAGCATATGAATTACTATACGTCGCTGACGTGCCGCCTAAAGTTGTTATTAACGAAGCAGTCGAATTATCCAAAGGCTTCGGTGGGGAAAATTCTAGTAAATTTGTAAATGGTGTCCTTGGTACAGTCCTTCGCAACAAAGAAGGCGGAGAGCGTGTCGAACCCAAGAAGAAAGTGAAGAAAGAATTATGAAAAAACCTAAACCAATCCAGGGATTTAGGAAGTTTATTAAAACACGGCGACCGGCTATCAGCGAGGTGGTGCGTGAACCTACTGCCGGTGGAGTTATTTTTCGACGTAACCCGGACAATAAAGACATCGAAATCCTGCTTATTCAAGACGCCAAAGATCGCTGGACTATTCCGAAAGGACACATAGAAGAAGGCGAAAGCTCCAAAGAAACAGCCGAACGCGAAATTCGCGAAGAAACTGGCTTACAAGAGATGAAAGTCATGAACTGGCTCGGTAAAATCAATTTCCGTTACCGTCGTGCGTCTAGTCTGGTACTTATGACTACCGAGATTTTTCTCGTAAAGGCACTGGGTAAAACCGATGAGCTAAAGCCGGAGGAGTGGATGAACGGTATTCAATGGTTTACTGCTACGGAGTCGTTAGATAAAATTGAATATGAAGATATTGGCAAGATTATTCTACTAGCAATGAAAAAAATAAGGCAATCAAATCTCTAAATGGACGTTTCGCTCTACCAACAGTTTGCTACAGATGTCCTAGGTGTAACTTTCAAACAGCTAGATATATTAATAACAGCTTTTACGCATCGGTCATATGTAAACGAACATCGTAAAACTGTCACTGAGCATAACGAACGTTTAGAGTTTTTAGGTGATGCAGTTCTAGAATTAGTTGTTACGCAGTATCTCTATAGTACTTACACGGACCCTGAGGGCGTGCTGACCAACTGGCGCAGTGCGCTCGTGCGAACAGAAAGCATAGGAGCTGCAGCCGAGCGTAATGGTTTTGAGCCACTATTACGACTTAGCCGCGGCGAAAAGCGCGGTACGGCTAGAGCAAGGGCGCAAATCATGGCAAACGCCTACGAAGCAGTTATCGGGGCGGTCTATCTTGATCAAGGCTATGATGCGGCAAAAACACTTATTGAAAAAACTCTGTTAACCACGTTTGAAGAAATTTTACAGACCGGTTCATGGATGGACCCCAAGTCGCATCTGCAAGAAATTGTGCAAAGCAAGGCTGGGTTTACTCCACAGTACAAAGTGCTCGAGGAAGATGGACCTGATCATGAAAAAACGTTTACTGTCGGGGTGCTCGTTGATGGAGAATTAATGGGTAAGGGTAGCGGTCCAAGCAAGCAGGCTGCGCAAGTAGCAGCTGCCGAAGCCGCTTTGTTGGTTTATAAATAATTTCGCACTATTTTAATCATGCAACAATGACTCTGAAACCATAGTTGACAACAGGGGCGGTTATCTGTAGAATAACTTGGTTATTTAAGAAATTTATTAATTGGGAAAGAGAGAATAGAGAATGTTAGTCATTCGTATGCAGCGTACCGGCCGTAAAGGTCACGCTCAATTCCGCGTTGTAGTCCAGGACTCACGCAGGACCCCTACCAGCGGACGTTTAGTCGCCGCACTAGGCAGCTTTAATCCACACTCTAAAGTAGCTATTTTAGACAAACAAAAAGCAAGTTTCTATTTGGAGCATGGTGCCCAACCTTCCGAGCGAGTCATTCGTTTACTAAAAGCTGAGGGCGTAAAACTACCTTCATGGGTAAAAGTTCCTACTACCGACAAACAGCGTGTCGTTCGCAATGCTGATAAGCGACGTAGTACCCGCCCAGAAGAGGTAAAAGATACTTCTGCCGAAACTGCAGCTGAAGATAACGCTCCTATAGTGGACGAAACTATTGTCGAAGATACTGCTAGCGAAGCATCAGAGCCTGAAGTAGACACAGAACCAGTCACTGACGAAACGGCCGTTGAAGCAGAACCTGAAACTGAAGCTCCTGCTCCAGACGAAGACACTGCTAAGGAAGCGGCTCCGAAAACCAAAGCTCCTGCAAAAGAAGCTGCCGAAAAACCAGCAAAATAATATAATACTCAAACGAAAAGCGAATAATGCCGCAGTGCCCGGTGTGGCGTTTGTTATACTGATAAGACTTACCAACGTGACGCAAGGAGACCTAAAGACATGAATAACAGCATTGACCAACAGTTCGTAGAATACATTGTCAAATCACTAGTCGGTAACCCAGAAGCAGTTTCTGTAGAACGTAGAATAGATGAGAAGGGTGTGTTACTTGAGCTAACAGTTGATCCGGAAGATTTAGGTCGTGTTATCGGCAAGCGTGGTGCAACGGCACAGTCACTGCGCACATTACTCCGGGCTCTCGGCACAAAGAACGATGCCCGCTATAACTTAAAAATTGTTGATAACGGTGACGGTCCTGATCGTTCTGAACGGTCTGACCGTTCTACTGAACCTACCAGTACGGATTCGCCAAGTGCACCCGATGATGCCAATGCAACAAATTCAGGTACCACCAATGACGATGATTCTTATTCTGATGACAATAATACCGAGGATGCGTTAAGTAAAACGCGAAAAGAGCTTAACGATTTGGATGATTTAGACATTTAGATTGGGATGTAGCTGTTGTAATTTGGAAATCCTTCTTGTAAACAGATGCCATTACTAGTATATTGGATTTACACCTCCAGCCGTTACCTTCGGTAGAAAAAACAAAAACATTAAATGGCTCTGCGAGCGATTCGAAAGAATCGGAGCCTTATGTGATAAAACGAACCTCTTCGGAGGTTCTTTTTATTGTGTTAAAATATAACTATAAATATGTAAAGGAAAAGAGTAGCCCGAGCTTATGGTTTAGTCAAAGCTCGGAGCAATGAGAAAAACCACTTGGTTTGTCTCATGAGGCGAAGGCGTTATGAAAATACAAGTGATTTCGCTGTTTCCGGAGATGTTAGCGCCAGTTCTAGAGACTAGTATGCTCTGGAAAGCCAAGGACCGCGGTATTGTGGACTACTCGTATATCAGTTTACGTGATTATGGATTAGGCAAACGCAAAACTGTCGATGACACACCATATGGTGGTGGAGATGGCATGCTTTTGATGATCGAACCTTTGGTAGCTGCGATTGAGTATGCTAAACAACAGGACCCGAATGCTATAGTAATACTCCCTACACCCAGAGGAAAGCTATATAAACAGTCTGAAGCTAAAAATTTAGCTACGGCCGCCTCTGGACTTATATTTGTTTGCGCGCGTTATGAAGGTTACGATGAGCGCGTTACCGACTGGGTAGATCAGCAATTTTGTATAGGGAATTATGTTTTAACCGGCGGAGAACTGCCAGCCATGATAATTATTGATAGCGTGGTGCGTCTGTTGCCAGGAGTCTTAGGTGGCGAACAATCCGCAGAAATAGAATCCTTTCAGTCTGACGATAAGACCATAGAGTTTCCCCAGTATACTCGACCCGAAGAATTTAAGGGAAAAAAGGTACCTCGCGTTTTACTGACGGGGCATCATGGTGAAATCGAATCTTGGCGTCAAATACAACAGCAGGAGAATAAGTAATGGGTGATTTAATTCCATTTGAACCTCGCATTCGCCCTGAACCATACGAGATAGCTTCTCCGGCTTTGGAATATGACCTCATGTCCGTCTATAAATTACTCAGTATGGATTATGAAAGTGGGGCTGTCATTACTAGCCCGACGGTTGAAACATTTGAACCATATATAAGGCCAGATGGCTCTATGCAAGTTGGAAAATTTGGAATGGAAGATTTTGAGCAAAGATTTTCACACACAGAAGTCAATCCACATCGTTTCTATGTCAATGTATATGCCCTACAGCACTGCTTTAAAAAAATTATAAAAGATGAGAACGAAGCTGAATTTCACAATGACCTATTAACAGCTGCCAAACTTACAGTACAAACAGCTAGTGAATTTAAAAAAACTCGCAACCCGCACCGCGTCGAAACAGCTTTAATTGGCTACTGGGCGATGGAGATGGCATTGTCTAAAGAACTCAATCATATTGAGCCCGCAAATCGTCGTAAAAGCGAACGAATAAGAGCTAAGATGGCTTCAGATAAAAAGTTACCGAGCATACCTAATAGTGAGGCGAGGACGGAGCGTAGACGTACGTTAGGGCATATGGCGTTATTTTTGGAGCAAATAGATCCGTTACTTAACACTGCGGTTGCAACTGTTATTAGGCGACGCTCTCAGGCTTCAGCTATAATAGAGGAGTAACAGGGGAGAAGTTATGAATTTCATTAAACCAGTTTTTGCTCATTGTGATTTACCTTGTGGAGTCTATGACCCAGCACAGGCTAGAATTGAAGCGCTGTCGGTGTATGCCATTATGACTAAATATGATGACCTAGATGAATATAATAAAATACGTGCGATTATGATAAAAGATGAACGTGCCGAGCTAGTCAAACACCACTTATGGGTGCTGTGGACAGATTACTTTAAGCCGGAACATTTAGAAAAATATCCTGACTTACATGATAAATTTTGGAAAGCTACCAAACAAGCGGGTGAATGCAAGCATCACCTTGAACCAGCTGAAGGACAAAAGTTATTAGACATGATAGACGAAATTGCAGAGGTATTTGCAGCCACCAAAAAAAGCTAATATGAAGTGGCCGATCATACTCAGAAAAATTCATGGGCACAGCATGATGCCAGTTTTGCCACCAGGCACATACGTGTGGGGTACGCGCGCGTTTAAAAAATTAACAATCGGCGACACAATAATATTTTTTCACGAGGGTAAAGAAAAAATAAAACGTATTAGCGAAGTTAAAAATACAAAGTTATTTGTGCTTGGCGACCACGCTGAAGCAAGTACCGATAGCCGTACGTTCGGATGGATAGAACAATCTACTGTGATTGCCAAACTCATCTGGCCTCATGCTCCTAAAAGCCGTGCCGAAAATATAGATTCAAACCTCGCCGGATAAGTATTGAATCTGTGTCATACCATCGGCACACTGTGGGCAAGACTCTTCCTTTTCTGCCTCAGCGGCAAATCGCATCACGGCTAGATTCCATGGTTCGTAATCGTGATATGCAATCAGATCGGCCAAACGCCGCAAAGCCCAGCCTAAGCGACCATATAGTCGAAATTTGCCCCACAATACTGCCGCCCACTCAGGTCCGGCGGGCATTACATAAATTGGTTTTTTGGCGTGGTAGGGCTGTGGTTCGTCATTGTCTGCTAATCGAATTAAATTCTCTGCAACATAATGACCGTCGTATAGGGCTGTTTGTGCCATGCCACTGTATGGCGTATCGGCATTGTCTCCTAAAACGTATATACCTTGCTCGGCTTGCATAAATTGGTCTACACGAACCTTGCCATTTTTGGCTAATTGAAAGTGCTGTTCAGTAAAAAAAGGATTGTTAGTCATGCCGGCAGTCCAAATGACAGTATGACTACGAATAGGTTTATCATTT
Organism: Candidatus Saccharimonadota bacterium; assembly: GCA_013815785.1. Taxonomy (GTDB): domain Bacteria; phylum Patescibacteriota; class Saccharimonadia; order Saccharimonadales; family JACDFO01; genus JACDFO01. The sequence goes on from JACDFO010000001.1 coordinate 10,091, forward strand.
ACCATCAATGCGTCAGCATTTTGGGCTTGTACAGCAGTATTGAGATAAATTTTGACACCTATTTTGCGTAAACGCCGTGCAACCAATCGTGAGATATCCTTAGGCATACGAGGCAATAATCGCGGCGATGCCTCTATAAGATCGACATGTATTTTACGTTTTGGTAAGCCATGTTGTTGAACAATCTGACGAATATAATCTGGCAAAGCTCCTGCGAGCTCAACACCAGTCGGGCCGCCACCGACTACTACATAATTCAAATCTTGATGATTTTCTTTTACGAGCTGTTTGTGCAAGTGATTCTTTAGTTCCTCAGCGTCTTCTAATGATTTAATTCCAAATGAGTACTTCTCTAAGCCCTTAATTCCGAAATAATTAGTACCGACTCCCATTGCTAATATCAGGGCATCGTAAGGTAACGTATGCCCGACTTTGGTTTTAATCAGTCTTTTCTGTCTATCTAAATTAACTACTTTGTCATGAAGTAAATGAACGGCATGACCTGCAAAAATTTCACTGAGCGGAATGCTAGAAACACGACGTGATCCCCCTGTTGCCGTATGGTATAACGCCCCATATATACGCATGTGCGTGTAGTCGCTTATCAAGCTGACACGGAACCGTTCATCCTTGGCTAATAATAACGCTGTTTTTACGCCACCAAAACCACCACCCACTATAACTACGTTATGTTTTGACATATATTATTAACAGTGTACAAGATGCTAGTGGTTACTGTAAACTATTGTTAACGATGGGCACCACAAAAACAGACCTTACAAAACTTCTTAAAGGTGAAGTTCACGACAGTCGGCGAATCCGCGAGGAATTCAGTCATGATGCCAGTATGTTCGAATTGGTGCCAGAACTCGTCGTTGCTCCAAAAGACAGTGAAGATATTCAGAATTTGGTGCGCTACGTATCCATGCATAAATCTAAAAATCCTGGACTTTCGTTAACCGCACGCAGCGCAGGTACCGATATGAGCGGCGGGGCAATCAATGAGTCGATAATTATCGATATGAAAAAGCATTTTAATAAAATATTTTCGGCAGACAGCGGGAGTGCACACGCACAGCCAGGGGTGTACTATCGTGATTTTGAGATAGAAACACTTAAGCATGGTTCGCTCATGCCATCTTTTCCTGCAAGTCGCGATTTGTGTACTATCGGCGGCATGGTTGCCAATAATTCCGGTGGCGAAAAGTCCTTGCAATATGGTAAAACTGAAAAGTTTGTTACTGAGCTTAAGGTAATTTTTGCAGACGGTAATGAGTACATCGTAAGGCCACTAAACGAAAAAGAATTAAAAGCAAAGTTTCGACAGCATGATTTTGAAGGTAAGGTGTACCGTGATGTCTATAAGCTAGTTGATGAAAATTATGCAGCAATTAAAGCGGCTAAACCTAATGTTAGTAAGGATTCCACAGGCTACCATTTATGGAATATCTGGGACCGACAAAATGGTATTTTTGATCTCACGCAAGCGATTATTGGTTCGCAGGGAACTCTAGGAATTGTGACAGACATAACATTCAAGCTTGTGCCAGCACCCAAACACTCTGGAACGCTTGTGATTTTTTTGCGTGCTATGGATAATCTGGGCGATCTTATAAAAAAAGTCATGACCTTCAAACCAGCCACTTTCGAAGGTTTTGACAACTACACGCTGATGCTAAGTTTTAAATTATTTTTTTTCTTTCATCAAAAACTTGGCTGGTGGGGTATGGCTAAACTCGGTATTCAGTTGATACCTAGCGCACTCATGTTATTCAGGGGAATTCCTAAGATGGTGTTACTGGTTGAATTTAATGGTGAAACCGCCGAAGAAGTTGCCCAAAAAGTCCATTATTGTCGGCAAGGGCTTGGAAAATATGCCAAAAAGGCGCTTTTTGAAGAAGATGGTAGCGAAGCCAAGGCACGAAAGTTTTGGATTATGCGCCGCGAAAGCTTTAGCTTGCTCCGACAAAAGGTCAAAGATAAGCATACTGCACCGTTTATTGATGACTTAGTTGTAAACCCTGAATACTTGCCACAATTTTTGCCAGAACTACGGGAAATACTGGGTCGTTACAAACTGCTGGCCACAATTGCAGGCCACATGGGCGATGGAAACTTTCATGTAATTCCACTTATGAAAATTGAAGAAACTTTGGAAAGAATAAAGATTGCACCTGCTATGCGTGAGGTTAACGAGCTTGTTATGAAATATCATGGAAGTTTAAGTGGCGAACATAATGACGGTATGTCGCGAGGACCGTGGCTGCACCAAATGTATAGTCCAGAAATAATGGCTTATTTTAAATCAGTAAAGCAAACCTTCGATCCTCAAAATATTTTTAATCCGCATAAAAAAACCGATTCGAGCTGGGAATACTCAATGTCTAAAATTAGAACCCATTTTTAAGGTTTAAAGCCAATACTAAAGTCTAGAATTAAACTGACCGACTTCGTAATTGTATCGATTTTTCAGTGAAGTACAACGGGTTTGATCGGCCTCGATCTGACGTAAGATAAAAATATCTGATTGATCCCAGGTCTGGCGCTTGCGCAGTACAGTGTCTTGACACTGTTTATGCTGGTCTTTTAGTAAATTGATTGACTCCTTTTGATCTTGCATTTCGGCTGAGAGGTATCGAGGTTTGGTGGCAAAGACCGCAACGAGCAATCCGGTCATTACTAGGGCCATACTTCCAATAATTACTAAGCGCTTCTTATGTGTCTGGTGGGTGGTTCTTTGCGTACGAATGTATGGAACATATTGATTATCTGGCAGGTGGTTCCGGGTATTTTGTGCAATAACACTCGGTATTACGTATGGTTGCCATAAGCTAGGAACAACATTCCTGTCCTTGAAATAGTCTAAGCATTCGGCCACATAGTTGGTGCGCGCCATAGATCCTAAAACTGATGTTCGACTACCAAACCCATTCATAACTACAATACCAAGACCAAGGTAAATTGTGCCGAGGTCCGCGAGCTCTTCATTTTCCTGATCGTTACCTAAATCTAGCTTAGCGCGGCATATGAGCAAATGGTGCACAATGGCATGTGCTACAGATGCCCCACATATAAATGGATCTATTTGATTCACCCAACCAACCACAACTCGGGTAGAAGTTTTATGTACATCTACAGTAACAAGCTGATCCTGACTGGGGTCGATATGAAATGTGATACTGCGGTGTTTTATACCAAGCCATTTAAAGATACTGCCTGCCATGTGTTCAACATCTTCAGGGCCGGTAACTGCTTTATAAAAGGTTTCATCCGGTAAAAAAACATCATGAGTGTGTCGATATTTTGCAAAAAGCTTATCAAGACTTACAACCTTATCGGTCTGAGTGAGTAAAGTAGTCCCCGGGTCTTCAGTGTGTGAATTAACGCAGTTCATAAGCCTACATCATCACGATGAACGTGGCTGAACTGAACGAACAACTACCCAAAGCAAGGCAGAAAATATAAAGAAACAAGCGCCGTAGAAAAAAAGGTCGCCATACAATTCCACTTTGTAGCCCTCGCTGGGATTGTCGGTAAAATATTTGATAGCTGCATACGAGTACACACCGACACAGAGTGAAGCTGTCGCAAATAGCGCACTCCGGCTAAGTATAACTCCTGATACTATTATCGGAATAGCAAATAACGCCACACCACGACTTGCCATGCCCCGGCCACTATAAACGCTGTAACCAGCCACCATAATGTCCATTAATACGAGCACCAGAATAAGTGAACGATAGACAGTTGCAGTTCGCGCACTATTACGAGCTATGAACCAGATAGTCGTGGTCGTAATCAGCATAGCGACTGCCACACTCCAGCGCTGAAGCAATGCTTGTGATGTTATCAGTTTCCAAGCGTCGTACGCTATTACAGATGCTGCAAAGGTAAATACATATACAAAATGCAGACGAGCTATACGAACAGTGTTGGTTTGTAACCAACTCATCCGTTTGACTGTTTGTTTGGGCATGTAAAGATTGAACCATAACCATTACACTTCTGTAAAGGGTAGACAGCTTACTTGTTCGTGCGTTTTCGTTTGTTTGGATTTAACTCTTTTTTCCGAAGACGCAAAGATTTTGGGGTTACTTCAAGCAGTTCATCGTTTTCGATAAAGTCTAAACACTCTTCCAGGCTAAAAATTGTGGCTGGCGTCAACTGGACGACACCGTCAGAAGATGAGCTACGCATGTTTGTCAGCTGTTTTTCTCGAACGATATTGATTTCCATGTCCTCATTGCGTTTATTAAGGCCTATAATCTGTCCGGCATATACCTTTGTGCCAGGTTCGACAAAACATACCCCACGCTCACCAGCAGTTTGAAGCGAATATGGCGTAGCTACTCCACCCTCGTACGCAATTAGTACTCCGTTGCGAAGCTGTTTGAGTTCAGCGCCAAGCGGTTGATAACCGTCAGATAAACTATTCATAATAATCGTGCCGCGAGTCGTAGTAAGCAGTATGTTCCGCATACCTAGGGAAGCTCGCGTACTCAGACGATAAATCAGCTTGGTAGCGCCGGTACTAGTACTAAATTGTTCACTTAGTTCAGCTCGTCGTTTACCAAGTTCCATTTGTACAGCACCGACATGCTCGGCTGGTACCTCAATAATAAGTTCTTCGACAGGTTCTTCTACTACACCGTCGTGAGTTTGAGTTACCACTTGTGGCCGTCCGACTTCAAATTCATAACCTTCGCGCCTCATTGATTCAATAAGAACACTTAAGTGCAGCTCACCGCGGCCAGATACAACGTAGCCGATATCGGCAGGCTTAACTCGCAAACCAATATTTATTTCGAGTTCCTTTTGAAGTCGATCGCCAATTTGTCGTGATGTGCTGAACTCGGCCTCTTGGCCTTTGAGTGGACTCGTATTTGGTCCCATATATATTTGTAAAGTTGGTGCTTCAACTTCAAGTACTGGTAATGCTTCTGGTTCGTTGGCATCAGCAATAGTTTCACCAATTTTTGCGTCTGCTACACCAGTTAGGCTTACTAGGTCGCCAGCAATTCCTTCTGGAATTTCAATTTTAGCCAGGCCACGGCTTTCGTAGATTTTTTCTACTTTTGCTTTTACCATTGAACCGTCTTTTTTACATAAAGTAACAGGCTGACCAGGTTTAATGCTGCCCCGGCTTATACGACCGACAGCGTATTTACCTTGGAAATTATCGCGTGATAAAGCCGTAACTAACATTTGAAACGGCAAGTCAGGTTCTACATTAGGCGCAGGCACTGCACTTACAATTGCTTCAAAAACCGGTTCTAAATTGCCAGCTGCGGTCGTGCCACCCGGAATATTTGCCCACGCTTTGCCTTCGCGGCCGATGGCATAATAAACTGGATAGTGCAATTGATCTTCGTGCACAGCTAGTTCTAGGAATAAATCTGCAAGCTCGTCTTCGACTTCTTTTAGGCGTCTACCATCTTTATCAATCTTATTGATTACGACAATTGGTTTGAGGCCAAGAGCTAAAGCTTTTGTAAGCACAAATTTAGTCTGAGGCATTGGGCCTTCCTGGGCGTCCACAATCAGCAGACAACCATCCGCCATATTGAGCGTACGTTCTACTTCGCCACTGAAGTCGGCGTGTCCTGGTGTGTCGATAATATTAATGCGATAGTCTTGCCAATGCACGGCAGTCAGTTTGGCGGTAATGGTAATGCCACGTTCGCGCTCTTGATCACCACTGTCCATCAGTAATACCTGGCTCATCTCTGCCTGATTATCACGAAACGTGTTGGACTGTTTTAGAAGTCCATCAACTAAGGTAGTTTTACCATGGTCAACGTGGGCGATTACAGCAATGTTTCGGATTTTATCAGGAGTATGCATGCTAAACGTATCTCTTTTAGTATTTTTCTATGAATGTTAATGCATGGCCCATGCGTCCAGCACGACCAGCACGACCAATGCGGTGCACGTAGTCATCATATGAACTTGGCGTGGAGTAGTTAATAACGTGGGTAATATCTGGCACATCTATGCCTCGTGCAGCAACGTCAGTTGCAACTAGAACGGTTATTTCATTCTTTTTAAATTTTTGTAGTGCGCGTTGACGTTGACCTTGTGACTTACCGCCATGGATAGCATCTGAATGAAAACCACGAGCTAAAAGCTCATCACTTAAACGTTCAACACTACGCTGTGTATCGTCAAAAACTAACATTTTAGAGTTTTGACCACTTATGAGCAGTTCATGAAGTTTCTCGATCTTATCTGATTTTGAATTAAATGTAACAATATTTTGCTCGACACTATCAACTGTTTCACTTGTCTTAACAGATATAGTTATAGGGTCGTGTGAAAATTCCTGTATAAGACCGCGAACACGAGCGTCTAAAGTAGCCGAGAAAAAGAATGACTGTCTATCTCGGTGTAGCTTTTCTAGGATGAAACGAACATCGGGTAAAAAGCCCATATCGAGCATGCGATCGAATTCGTCAAGCACGATAGTATTGAAGCTAGAAAGGTTAAGAGTGTTTCGTTCGATGTGATCTTTGATTCGCCCTGGAGTACCAATTACAATACGAGCTCCGGCACGTAAGTCACGTAGCTGTGGTCCCATAGAAGATCCACCAATAAGAATTGCTCCGGTTAAGCCACTTCCACGGCCGATTACACGACATTGTTCCTCAATTTGCTGTGCTAGTTCACGGGTAGGTGCAAGTATAAGCGCCCTGGATTGTTTGTCGGTCAAAAGCTTATGAAGCATTGGAATCGCAAACGCAAGCGTTTTACCAGTACCAGTGTTGGCGATACCCACAACGTCTTTGCCTGCAAGCCCAGCAGGAATTGCCTGGTCTTGGATAGGAGAAGGGGTGAGTATGTTGCTGATTTTTAAGTTGGTTTTTAACAGCTCATTTACATCAAAATCGGCAAATGAGTTTGTTGGTACATAATCCTCGATTTCAACAGCACGGGCTGCTTTAATAAAACGCGAAGGGTGAATGTTTTCTTTTTTTGGACCGCGCTTAGGGCTGCTTGAACCCGAAAAGCGTGCGCGACCATATGATGGCCGGCGATTGGTAGATTGATAAGACATAAAAATAGAATCCTTTATATTTTGTTGATTAGTAATGTCGATTGCCATTGAATGAAATCGAGGAATTAACTAAAACCTAACAAAACCCGGATTCATTTAAACAATACTGCTATTTTAGCATAAGTATAAAATAAACGCAACTGTATTTAGACCTGTGTCTCAAAACCTCACAAAAACACTCGGTCATTTGCAACAGCAAATAACCTGTCAAAAATTTCCAGTGTTTTCTTAGAGCTACTGAGACACAGGTACTAGAGTTTTAAGCTGATCTTCCTCTTGATAGTTTTCGGATAGCAGGGCTGGGAGACCGTGCAGGTAAACTTATACTTTTGGCAGTTAATCTTTCTGTACTTTGCTGCATATATTCTTCGTCATAAAGTGGAATGCCTCGTGACTCTAGTACTTGCATTAATTCGTTGTGTTCAGTTTGTGCGTCTGCTATTTCGGCTTCAAAATGCGGATCAAGATACATAGCCACACAAGCCAAATGGGCAATTTTCAGCCGTAGCTGTAAATCATGTAATTCTTCTGGCGGAATATGTGCTGCTGGTGTTACTTCAGGACGTTTGGGCATGAAACTAATTATGTCACTGAAGATAATAAATGCAAACAGAGACTTAGATATCGTACTTAGTCGGAACTCCACTAGATAACTCTGGCTGGCTGGCTGTCATTTGGTGTATAGGGCTCATCATTGTTTCAGTGCCAATTACGTCGTATCTATTCAAGCGTCGTTCTTCGAGCTGAATTTTCTGTCATGCGCCGGTCTCAGCTTTTAATATATTTGATTGCAGCATGCGGGATTGATGTTATGGGTCTTAAACGGGTTGAGTCAAAAACTTCTGCCCATGGGTTTTGTTGACCCAATATCAAATCGCGCAGTATATTGCCCGCCACCATACTTGTACTTAAGCCCCATTTTTTAAAACCGGTCGCGGTGTACATATGTTTAGACCATGGATACATTTTTCCTATTAGCGGCAATTCATCATATGCTAAATAGTCCATAGCCTTCCATTTGTATGAAATTGATGAAATTCCAAAATGCTCTTGGGCGTAATTCGCTAACTTCTTGAATCTTTTAGATGGACTACCAAGACCTGGAATGTGTTTTTCACCGCCAATCAGTAATAGTTGTTGATTGCCGTCAGTCACGGGCAACAAAGAGTAGTGTCCTTTATCCGGTGAGATATACATACCCTTCATTGGTGAATCTAATTTTCCTGCAACAATGTATGAAGTCTGCGGATATTCTACAATTGCACAGGCAGCGCGGGCTATGAGTGGAGCAGTGGGCATTTTTGTGGCAACTATAATATTTTTTGCCGTTATTGTGGCATGGCCCGACTTAACCTGGCATGGACTACCATCACTAATGCCTGTAGCGTTACTATGCTCAAACACGTAGCTACCTGACCCATTTACCGCGGCTGCGAGCCCTTTTGTGTAGTTTGGTGCGTGGAATTTAGCTTGGTTCGCAAACTTGACTGCTGCTTTAATCTTAAAAGGGAGAGGTAGCTGGTCTTCAAAGCTTGCAGGTAAGCCGAGGTCTAGGGCAACCTTTGCCTCAGACTTAAACTTTTCTATATTTTTGGATTGAGCTGTGTATACGTAGTTATCTTCTGTCTCCCATTGGCAGGCTATTTTTTCCTTGGTAATAATATACGCAATTTGTTTCAGGGCTGCCTGATTAGATTCGGCATATATAAGTGCGGTTTTTTTGCCGAGTCGCTCGCTTAGCTCGGCGTACATGAGGCCGTGCTGGGAAGTAACTTTGCCCGTAGTCCCGCCAGTCGTGCCACTACCTATGGTGTTTTTTTCGAGTACTGCGACAGTTTGTCCGGATTCTTTGAGCAAATATGCTGCCGTCAACCCCGTTATACCGCCTCCGATAATAACTGTATCAACTTCTATATCATGCTCTATAACTGGATAAGATGATTTTGAAATCGTGTCTTTCCAGTATGAATGTTCGTCGTCGGGTAATTTCAGCATATGTACCATTTTAGTGGGCTAACAGCGTACAACATATAAGATTTATCTCATATGTGTGAAATCTATGCACACGAGTATCGAAAAACTATGTATTTAGGACTCCCGTGGATGTATAATTTTGTTTAAGGACCTTTCGGGTATATGTCCGGGGTTTAAACTTTAAACAAGGGGGCAGAAATGTTAAAGCAACTATCGATGGCGGTGGGGGTGGTATTTCTATTAATTGGAATACTTGGTTTTGTTCCGGGCGTAACTAACGACCAAGACTTATTACTAGGAATCTTTCTAGTAGGTTTGTTACAGAACCTCATTCACATTGTAGGTGGTGTAGCGGCAATTTTGGCTGCCAAAAGCGAGGATCTGTCACAGATGTATTTTAGAGTTTTTGGTGTGGTTTACGCGGTCATTGCATTAATAGGCGTCGTACAGGGAAATACTGTGCTTGGTTTGTTCGATATAAATGCGGCAGAAAACATCTTACACGTAGCAATTGCAGTAGCGTTCTTGGCTATAGGTTTTGGTGTTCCAAAGTCAACCGAAACACGAACAACAGTTTAGTTAAAATACAAATTAGATATCATATGAGTCCTGCCAAAACCGTGGGACTCATTTGTTTTGATGGTGATTGGTGTCTTTGTAACTTTGTCCGTGGCCATGACCGGTAGATAGGCTGACAAATGACAGTAGAAGTACAACTGCTGCCAAGCCGAGAATGGCCAGCATTCTAAATTTGTCTTCATGTCCGATAATTTGCTTAATACAATTCATGTTAACTAAAGTCTAGCATAGAGCAGGAACGGGTTCAGCTTGTACATAATGGTATCCTAGCGCTCATGAATTCTAACCGAATGGGCCAGCAAGCTGCCGAAACCGATTGCCCCGATAGCCTGGGCAGAAAATAATACGCGCGCAACTTCTAGGGCGGTGAGAACGCCTAACCCCAGACTTACCAATTGGACCGCCAGGCATATTTTGCTAAATCGGTCTAAGTCGTTAAGTTTTGCTAACCAAAATCCTAAACCTAGTTGGAAAAACAGCAAACCAAATGCGATGACGATATGTATATTTTCGAATAGTACATTGAGTTTATAGGGGTAGGTGCTCAGTACGAGTAATCCATAACCAATACCCAGCATTACTAACACTCTTTTTAATTTGGCTAATGTAATGGCAGTTGCAGCTCTCGTAAGTAAAATCGCACATATCCAAAAACCGATACTAAACACGACGAATGTATTGCTCATCGTGCCATAGTTACTGACTCCGCCCTGATTTTCGCTAAACAGAACCTCAGGAGAAATTAATACACAGATAAAAATGCTAACTAGTAACGCCAGCTGACTAAACAAGGTATAACGCGAGGCGGCTTTCATGCAAACAGTATACTCATGTATCAAAACAAAACAGTATAAGTATAGACTTTTACTGTTTGCAAAAGCTCAGTTCTATTATGAAACTATAATTAAACGTGATAAACTTTAACAAGCAAGTGGTTACTAACTCTCTTCGTTGTCATATTTAGTTCTTCAAAGGCTGATTATCATCTACGGTTAGAAGATATAGGCGCTCGCTAAGAGTTATAAGTTAACAGAAGGACAAAATTATTATGGCAATGAAACTTTACGTAGGCGGTTTAGCTTACAGCGTTACAGAACAAGAATTAGAAGCATTATTTGCAGAGCAAGGCAAAGTGCTGAGTGCTGTAGTTATTAAAGATCGAGATAGTGGACAGTCTAAAGGCTTCGGCTTCGTAGAAATGGAAGACGATAAGGCCGGAGAGACCGCAATACAGGAACTGAACGGTAAGGATGTAAGCGGCCGCTCAATCGTAGTTAACCAAGCTCGTCCGCAAGAAGACCGACGCTAAGCCACATACCTCTTTTGGTAAATAATAAAACATAGGGCTTGAGTGCTCAAGTCCGTTAAATGAGCAAATTTATGATAAATAAACACATTGAGATAGTGTCTTCTACGGTTATTGGACTGAGTTCCATGGGCAAAGTGTCTCGCGACGCTATTTTGGCTGTTCTGGCCAAGCATTATAGCCATGTCAGAGTCACGATCATAAATGATTTATCTGATCTTGAAGCCCTGACTGCTCGTAAACCAGATTTAGTTGTTTTGGGTATGAAATTTATTCCGTCAAATCCTCAGTTGAGATTCCAAAATTCTAGTAGAATTTGGATAAGCGAATACCTTGACATGCATGACATAGCCTATACCGGCTCTAGACAGCCGGCACATGAGCTGGAGCTTGATAAACCTTTGGCCAAACAGCGTGCGCTAAACTTTGGGCTTAAGACAACGCCATTTTATGTCGCGCGCCAAAATAAATCCTTCGATATCGGTCAGCTACCACTAGAGTATCCACTTTTTGTCAAACCAACAGACCGAGGCGGTGGTTTAGGTATTGATAGTAGTTCTGTGGCTTATAATTTTGAGCAAGTGCAATCAAAAGTGCAGTCAATTACCGCTAATCATAGATCAGATTCACTTATAGAAAATTATTTGCCAGGACGTGAAATTAGTGTAGCAATTCTTAAAAATGATATTACACACGAATATACTGTGATGCCAATAGAGCGTATTGTCCCACCTAACAAACACGGAGTAAGTATATTAAGTCCAGACGTAAAACATGCCGATTCTGGGCTAAGCGTGGCAGTTACGGATGCTGACGTCAAAAAGAAGGTTAGCCAGCTGGCTATCGATGTTTTTTATGCATTAGGGGCCCGTGATTATGGGCGTATCGATACCCGTATGGACGCTAATGGTATTCCACACTTTCTTGAAGCGAACTTAATCCCAAGTTTAATAGAAGGCTATGGCAATTTTCCTAAGGCCTGCATGCTTAACTTAAATCTCGATTATGAGCAGATGTTATTACGTATAGTAAGGTTAGCATTTAGCCGGAACGCCGACTCAATCTCAAGCTCACCTTTCGAATATCATTTTGCAACACCACTTGCTAACACTGCGTTACAAGTCTGAGCATGAAACATTCAACTGCTAAGAATTTTGCAGTATAGAAAGTATATTTCCAGCAGGGTCTTTGAACCAGGCAATGTCCGGTCCCATATTCATCGATAAGCCTCTTAATACGCCCTTTTCGTCAGTTGTTGCTCCATTCCCTAAATCATACTTTTCAAAAGCGACACCTCTGCTCGTAAGCTCATCAATTGCCTCATCAATATTTTCTACTGGAAAATTAAGTACTGTATACGTAGCAGGGATGTGGCCATCTTTAGGATAAATTAGCACTGAACCACCGGTTGCCAGGCTAAGTGTCAGCATGTTCATTGGTTCAGGTTCTTCAGATATGTCCAAGCCTAATACTTGGCTATAAAACTCTTTTGTCTTAGCAATATTGTTAGTGGTAAACCCACTAAACGCTTTGGAATCTTTTAGCATATAATAACTCCTTACTTTGTAGTACTAATTTTACGCCGGTATAAACGCGATTCAAAAATAAAAAATAATCAGTCGAGAGACTGTTATAATATTCATGTAATTTAGGAGGCAACAATGCAAAAAATAACACCGTTTATATGGTTTCAAGGTAACGCCGAAGAGGCGATGAATTATTACATCTCAACATTTAAAAATTCTTCTATAACTCACATAGAACGATATGCCGGAAATCAGGGCATACCAGGCGAGCAAGAATTAGAAGGAAAAGTTTTGACGGGGGTATTTGAGCTCATGGGACAAACATTCATGTGTCTTGATGGAGGTCCTCAGTTTGAAATGTCAGGCGCAATATCTTTTCTAATCGAATTCGAAACTCAAGCAGAACTGGACGAGGTTTGGGACAGATTGGTAGACGGAGGCAAAACACAACAATGCGGTTGGGTAACGGATAAGTTTGGAGTAACGTGGCAGATTACACCAGCTAATCTTGGAAGAATGATGAGCGATTCATCCGCCACGCCCGAACAAAAGAAGGCGTTAATGGAAGCTATGATGCCTATGGTTAAGTTAGACGCCGCCAAACTAGAAGAAGCATTCGAAGCTGCAAAATAGTATGTCATTTCAAGCATATCTCGATAATATCGAAGAAAAAACGGGTAAGACTCCTAATGACTTCATCGCTATAGCTAAATCAAAGGGTTTTGATAATCCGGCAACGAGGGCTGCTGTAATCGTGGAATGGCTTAAAAAAGACTTTGGATTAGGACACGGCCATGCCATGGCAGTAGTATACGTTATTAAGAATGGGGCCATGATAGACGACAAACACGTAGGTAGTTCTGGTGTTCATCGTGACGACTCAGATACCCTCAACATGGATGGCAAAAATAAGAATAGGACCTCCTGAAGAAAGTTTTTTGGTCTACTTTGCATCCAAGGATGTGTCCTAGAGAAATATTTAACTGTGTCAGCAAAGGGTAAATGGAAAAAACAGTCGGACATCGTAAGTACTTTGGTATAATGCATGGTGCGACTATGAAACACCTAAGTCTTACCAGTTTGATTATCGGTGTACTAGCCAGCCTTGGCATGCTGTTCGGTACGGGTTCCGGGCATGCCTTACTGACGCAATCTTCACCATCCCACGGCATGGACGGCGGCGAGTCCTCCAAACAATGCCAATCTATTTGTCCGCCTGTTCTGAGCGAAAAGCAGAGGAACCCAACCATACAGGAAGACGATACCGATCCTAATCCATTGCCTTTCTGGTCGCTGCCGTTACCCCGACACACCTCGCTTATATACGCTGTGGCGATGATTGCGCTTGCCTTGGCTTTCCTGAGACGAAGACCGCCTGATCTGGTGGCAATCTACGGCAATTGGAGAAACTAAGCCAATCCACTTTATACGCCCGATAAGTCAGGTAGCCGGCAAATCGCGTGTTTTAGTAGTCTTATTATTTAGCAGATTGGAGCATTACTCGTGTCAAACAAAGTTTTTATAGGAATCATCGCCGTATTGTTGATCGGAACGTTTGGTTTTATTACCATAAAAAAACGTAGTACTCCAGAAGTAGAGCGGCCTGGTGTGGCCCACGAAGATAAAGGCCGGCAGCATGTCGCCGACAATGCCGTAGCATACGGTGGAACAGAGGCACCGACTTCGGGTGATCACAGCGATCCGTTGCCGTGGCAGGCATATGAACAAGAAGTGCCTGACATCAATGTTATCCACAATATGGAACACGGCGGTGTCTATATATCCTACAAGCCGGACCTTCCGGCTGAGGAAATAACTAAGATTAAAGCAATATTCTTCCAGCCATTCTCACGGGAAAACTTTAACGCGAGCAAGGTTATTTTAGCGCCCCGGGCAACTAATGAAGCGCCTATTATCATGTCGTCTTGGTTGCGCAGTATGAAATTAGAAAGTTTTGATGAAGATAAGATGGTTGAGTACTACCGGCGCAATGTTGGCAAGAGCCCTGAACCTGCCGCCAGCTGATAGGTAAAGAAATTAAACTAATTAAGGGAGGTTTCTTATGAAAAACAGTAAAGCGCTTAGCGCAGGAGTCATCCTAGCAGTAGTTATTGGCGGGGGTGTATGGGCGGTTGTCTTGCGTAACAAGAATGGTTCGAATACAAACCAAACCGCTTCGACAAATTTTCAGCAGCAATCATCAGTTGAGACAGCTAAAACAGCAACTGAGAAAGATTTTGAGAAGTACGTGGGTGAAGATTACGACCGTATGTTTCTATCTAACATGATTGAGCATCACCAGGGAGCGATAGATATGGCTAATCTGGCTCTTAGCAATGCTAAACATCAGGAACTGAAAAATTTAGCTCAAAATATTGTTAAGACACAGTCGAAAGAAAGCAAGGATATGAAAGCTTGGCAAAAGACGTGGGGCTACCCTACTAACAGCGGTGAAGAAATGATGAATCATAGTTCTATGAGCATGGCAACCAGCATGGATTTAATGACTGAAAGCCTGAGGGGCAAGACTGGTGACGAGTTCGACAAAGCTTTCTTAGGCGCCATGATTGAACACCACGAATCTGCTGTCGCTATGTCTCGGCCGGGCGTTAATAATGCAGCACATCAGGAAATAAAAGAACTCACCAAAGCCATCATCGAGGCACAAAACGCCGAAATCGCCCAAATGCGAGACTGGCTAGGCGACTGGGGCTACGAAGGTTAAGCGTTAACGATGGCAAAATAAAAAAATCAATCATTGAAAAGAGGACGTTCCTTTAGGGTGTTATTTTATTGGTTAGGGTGGAGGGATTCGAAACCCCGATGCCAGGACCAGAACGCCAACACATCCGTCCCGCTGCTCGGATGACCCCGAACGAATTGGTAGGGCGCCAGCGTCTCTAGAGCCCTGATGTCGCCCTCGTACGGATCCACCTCGAGCCAGCTACCGGTTTCGAGGTTGAAGTGTAAGTTGAATGAAACTTGTAAGCTTTTTGTAGTATCTTTTATAGGCTGCACCTCCGTTATAAATTTTAAAAACTTTACAAAATAGTGTTTATTTTTCACCAAAGCTTGCAGTGGTGTAGAATTACGATATGAACGAATCGCCCGTACCGCAAAAAATAGTGATTGTCGAAGACAATACTGGCTTGGCAGAAATTTACCGCACTAGGCTAGAATTGATAGGCTATAGGTGTTTTGTGGCTTCCAATGGCCAACAAGCGCTCACGGTTATCGAAGAACAGAAACCAGATCTAGTACTGCTTGACCTCATGATTCCGATTATTGCCGGAGATCAGGTTCTAGCAAAAATGCGTGCTAGCGAGTGGGGTAAAAATATTAGGGTATTTATAATTTCTAATCTAAATGAAGCCGACGCCACGGCAGGACTACGAGATTATGGAATCGAAGGCTATGCAGTTAAAGCAAACATGGTATATGACGATATCGACAAGCTAGTTGATAAAATACTTACCCCTTCCACACAGCAAGAAAGCGTAAGTCTGGAGTAAGAATTTCGCCTGGAACGAGTGATTCGACCTACGTTCCAGAGGCCCGAAACTTCACTTTTAACAACGAGTTGCCATCGGAAGATTTCCTTGCTAAATGCCACAGGCATTTCTCGCCCCAATCTTTTTCGGGTGTTCGAATCCACTCAAGCAGAATAAAAGCACCGACAAATGCCAATGCTTTTATTCTGGCTGGGGATGAGGGATTCGAACCCCCGATCGCGGAACCAGAATCCGCTGCCTTACCACTTGGCCAATCCCCACTAACAGATGGTGATTATACTGAACTTTTACTGTATGTACTACTCTTAGTTTGTATTACGGAGTTACAGTAAAGAAGCCAGCTATTTCAGCTTTTATGTGATCGTGGAATTGATAACTACCCGCTTCGGAAAGTGTTATGGATTTGCTTCGTCCTTTTCGAACTATGAGTTCGTCTTCTCCGGCATACGATCCATGGTCGGGGTGTGTCCCAAATGTAATTTCTCTTGCCTCGTCATCCTCATTGATAAAGGTCAGAGTATCGCATTTACTCGCCAGTGTCTGCAATGGACTTACTTGGCTGTTTTTGATTGTGACCTTGTGATTGTCGTGTTGTCCTTGGCATGCCCCTGTCTTTTCTCCACCTATTTGATAGATACCCTCATCATTTGTAAGCTTCTTTGTCTGATCATGAGGTAGCATGTTGTAATTGAGATTATTTATAATCATTATAGAGCCTCCTACGACAATCAGAATAATACCTACCGTCCCTATAAAGAAGAATAAATTCCAATTTGGTTTTGGTCCTCGCCCCAAATGTAAGAAGAATGTTATTTGAATAATCATTTGCAACACAGCAATTCCAATAATTGTCGCTAACAGCAGATTGCCGGAAATAGTGCGGTTTACAACTAGATAATAGGGTATGAACGTGAATACCAAAGATAGTACAAAACCGATTACGTAAGACCTCATAGTACCGTGCTCGTGACTTGGCTTACTGATAGTGTTGCGTGATGGGTGACTCATACAAAAGCCTTCAGATACACAATGGTGAAAATAAATATCCAGACGATATCTAGAAAGTGCCAAAATAGACTGAGTAATGCAAGCTTGCGTACTAGGTGTGAGTTAAGCCCTCGCCGAATGACATATACCAAAGTAATCGCCATCCACAGCAAGCCAGAGGTGATGTGTAAACCGTGTGTTCCCACAAGTACAAAGAAAGAGGACAGGAAGGCATTGCTGCGCAAGGTATGGCCCTCGTGTATTAACTCTGTAAATTCGTACAGCTCCAAACCCAAAAATGCCAGTCCCAGTATAAATGTAACGCCGAACCACAGCAGTGTCAGATTTTTTTTGCCACCTCGTGCCGCAATCATGCCAATTCCGCAGGTAAAGCTACTCGTAAGCAGAATAAGGGTTCCAGTCAGTGCAAGTGGCAGGCTGAAGAGTTCACGTCCCGACTCTCCACCCAGCGTTTTGCCGTGCAATACCGCATACACTGCGAACAGAACTGCAAACATCAAAAGATCTGTCATAAGATAAACCCAAAAACCAAACATAACTCTATCGTTGGCTTCTGCTTCGTGATCTACCATGTGAGCTGTCTCGTGATTTGTTACCATTTGCGCCACCGTTTGTTCCGTATTACATCCTTCGCAAAGCCAAACACAATACCAATAAGTTGCCACAGACCCATATCTTCATCTGTATCATCATGCTTCTCAGGCCGAGAAACTGCCAAATCTTTACGTGCTCTAGTCTCTTCAAGTTGCTGAACTTCGGCGGCAGTAATGGTATATTCGGGGTGCTCGTTGAAGCCACGAACAACAAAGACAACAATTATGCCAATTATCGAGACAGCAACCAGCCAAATAATCTCCCAAACAAAGCCAAAACCGACCAGAAAGGCAAAGATGGAAATATATATACCGGCAGCCGTATTCTTAGGCATATGAATATCCTCATAAGCGGGTTTAGGCAATTTATGGTGCTTCTTTTCCCAAAATGCATCGCGAGTTGTAATGTGTGGGATAACGGTGAAATTATAAAACTGTGGTGGCGATGCGGTAGCCCATTCTAGGGTTCGTCCATTCCAGGGATCGCCAGTCGTATCACGCAAGCGATTCTTTTGAATAAAGCTTGCCAAGATTTGGGCAAGTTGCAGAGCCACACCGATGGCGATAATAATGCCGCCGATTAGCATGAGCACGAAAAATGGCTGCCACCCAGTCGAAGCATCGTAGTGGTCGAGCCTTCTAGTAGCTCCCAACATCCCCAGAATGTACATAGGAATGAAGGACATACAAAAGCCAATCATCCAGCACCAAAACGCGTACCGACCAATTCGCTCATTGAGCTTAAGACCTGTGAACTTTGGAAACCAGTACGTAATTGCGCAAAAGATGCCAAAAAGCACGCCGCCAATAACCATGGAATGGAAATGTGCCACAAGGAATAGACTATTGTGTAGCTGAAAGTCGACAGGTGGCACCGCCAACATAACACCGGCGATACCCCCGATCGCAAATATAACTACAAAACCCAGGAACCACAGCATCGGTGTATCAAACCGTATTCGCCCCTTGTACATCGTGGCAATCCAGGTAAACACCAGTACTGATGTTGGTATCGCAATTATCATGGTCATAACCCCAAAAAACGCATTTACGTTCGCACCCGCACCCATTGTAAAGAAGTGGTGCAACCACACAGATAGAGCCAGCACCGAGACACCAATCATTCCTAGCACATTCGAGGTGTAGCTGGCTATGGCTTTTCGGCTGAAAGTTGAAACTACTTCAGAAAACACACCGAAGGCTGGCAACATCAGGATATACACTTCCGGGTGCCCCCACATCCAGATGAGATTGGTATACATCATTGGGTCACCGCCACCTAGGGTTGTAAAGAAGTGTGTGCCCAAATACCGATCAAAAAACACGAGGAAAAGTGTTGCGGTAAGCAAGGGGAACACTGTTACTGCCATAATCATGCTACATAGTGATCCCCAAGTAAACATCGGCATTTTCCACAGAGTCATGCCGGGTGCGCGCATCTTTAGAATCGTCATAATAAAATTAATAGCGCCAAGCGTTGTCCCAATGCCAGAAATCTGCAGGCTCCATATCCAGTAATCCACACCCACTCCAGGACTAAACTCTTTTCCAGACAATGGGGCAACCGCTAGCCAACCGGTCGCGGCATATTCGCCGCCGAAAAGAAAGAACATGTTCACCATCACTACCCCCGCAACAAACAACCAAAAACCCAAGGTGTTTAAAAAGGGCGAAGCGAGGTCACGGGCGCCAATCTGGAGTGGCACGATGTAGTTTATAAGCCCAAAAATAAAGCCCATGGCCACGAAGAAAACCATGATATTGCCATGAGCAGTAAAAATCTGTTGATAGTGATCGGCGGACAGGTAGCCCTGGGAAGAACCAGAAGAGAGAGCTTGTTGGAGCCAGAGCATAATAGCATCTAGGCCTCCACGTATCAGCATAAATCCTGAGACGAAAAAATACATGATGCCAATCTTCTTTGGATCAACAGACGTCAACCAGTCATTCCAGAGCCACTTCCAGCGTTTTAGACGGGTGATTATAAGTGCTGTGATTATGACTAATAGGATAAATGATATTGATCCAGCAATCGTAAACCATTCATGTGGGAGAGCGTTCCCATCTAATTTCCCAAGCAGCAGTTCCTTCATTAGTGTTTTGCCTCATATATTGCCGGACGCTGTGTATGTGATCCTGCGTATTTCGTGAGTACTCTATCGTATAAGCCTTTTGTGTAAGCCGAGTAGACTGCCACCGAATTGTTTTCGCTAGGCTCGAGTACACCGTCGTATGTGGCGGTATCAAGCACTTCGGGTGACTGTTTTACTTCCTGTACCCAGCGGTAAAAATCATCCATATTACTGGCACGGGCAGTAAATTTCATTCCGGAAAAGCCAGCACCATTTATCTCGGCCGAGCTGCCCGGGTAATCTCCAGGTGTATCAGCAATTAAGTTAAGCCGATTGACATGTCCGGTCATCGAATACAGTTGGCCGCCAAGATTCGGAATCCAGAATGAACTCATCGGTGCTTCATCGGCTGTTAAATCAAATTGCACCGGTGTGTCTAGGGGAACTTGGACAAAATTAACGGTCGCAATATTATAGTCGGGATATATAAATAACCACTTCCAACGCATTGATACAACTTGGATTCTGATTGGTTTGGCATCAGCAGCGATTGTTTTTTGGGGGACAAGCCTATGGGTAGCGGACCACATGATAACAGCGAGCACAAGCATAAAAGCAGTCGGTATTGACCACATGCTTAAGTCAAGAAGTTTGCTATGACGGGTACCAGAATGATGGATTGTTTTCTGGTTTGATTCGCGATATTTCCAAGCTATAAAAAAAACTAGAAAAAGTGTAGGCAAGGCAATCACTAGTAATACTATTATTGTAAGTAACATGAGATCAAGTTGCGCTTGAGCAATCAGGCCTTTTGGGTTAAAGAGTGCCACGTTTTTGCCACGCAAAAGAAATGCTAAAAGCAACCCGAAGCTAGCTAGTCCTAGTAGGATAAGCAGTAAAAGCCCACCTGGACTATGCTTTTTTTTGTTTATTTTTGACATTAGCCTGACACCATCAGGATATAACCATTATCATAATGATAACTATAACATGTTCCTCTTTAGTCAAGAACCCTTTCCATGACAGTTATTATGGTACAATTCAAAGGTATAAATATGGATATAAAAACACTGGTTTGCATTTGGTTTGGGTTCGCCATGGAACAAGTAGGAATATATAGATAGTGTCAAAAGAGAGTGTTTTTAAACGATATTACTCACTTACCAAACCTGGAGTGCTCTACGGTAATGCATTAACTGCTGCATCCGGTTTCTTGCTCGCTAGCAGGGGTGATATAAACCTTTGGTTATTTGTTAGTGCTCTTATGGGTACTACGCTAGTTATTGCTTCAGCGTGTGTCATTAATAATTACCTCGACCAAGATATCGATAAGTTGATGGCTCGGACAAAAAAAAGAGCCTTGGTTGAAGGGTCGGTCAAGGGGAGTAATGCAGTAATATTTGGTACGTCGCTTGGTGTCATAGGTATTCTCATTCTGTACATATACACGAACCTATTAGTAGTTGGTATTGGCATCATTGGTTTTGTGGATTACGTAGTTTTATATGGCATGTTGTCAAAGCGCTTGTCTTATCATGGAACATTGGTGGGCAGTGTATCTGGCGCCGCACCGATTTTGGCTGGTTATGTAGCTGCTGCGGGTGCACTCGATGCAGGTGCTGTAATAGTCTTTGCTGTTCTTTTTCTATGGCAGATGCCCGAGTTTTACTCGATTGCAGTCTATCGAAGAAATGAATACAGGGCCGCTAATATTCCCGTTATAACTGTTGTAAAAGGAATTGAGCATACCAAAAAACAAATCATAGCCTATACGATTGCTTTTGTTGCAGCCACGCTGGCATTACCTGCCTTCGGATATGCAGGATATAGCTATTGGGTTGTTATGACATTGCTAGGAGCGTATTGGCTTAATCATGGTATCAAGGGGCTTAAAGCAACTGATAACAATGCATGGGCTCGCAAGATGTTTAAAATTTCACTCATAATTTTGTTAGTGTTCTCAGTGATGATTTCAATTGATGCTTGGATACCATAAGAGGTATAATCACATTTATGACATTGCTTATTCACATATCGGTTGCGCTAGTAAGTTTGTTAATAAGTACGCTAGTTTATATCTCTCCTTCTAGAACAAAACTTCATATTTCGTCTGGTCTGATTTTTATGACTTTAGCGAGCGGCACATATTTGGTAGTGAGTACACACTCACCTCTGCTAAGAGCCTGTACCATGGGTCTGATGTATACCGGCGTCAGCTTATTTGCGGTCATATCAGCACGAAATAAACTTGCCAGTATCCAGATCTCACATAACTAATATAGGTACAATCATAAGCCAAAGACTTTATGCTTGCAGTCTTTGAAAAGCATGTTATTATAGAATAACTTTAACAACGTAACAATATAAAGAGTGCAGCGAGAGACCTAGCTTGTCGACCTGCCAGCAACCTGTTTATTTAGAATAAGGTGCTCCATCTAGCCCGCCTGGCGGGAAAGATACGATTGCGTATGACATCCGCGCATTTTACATCCTTTCCGCCGCTCGCAGGCAGAAAGGATATTTTTATGTCAATAAAAAAACGTGGACTAATCGAAAGGTTGAGTGAGGGCACGGTTTTATGTGCTGAGGGTTATATTTTTGAACTGGAAAGACGCGGCTACCTCAAGGCAGGTGCTTTTGTACCAGAAGTTGTGCTTGAGCATCCAGAAGTCGTCGAACAGCTTCATAAAGAATTCTTACGAGCTGGCAGCGATGTTTTAGTTGCATTGACTTACTATGCACACCGGCAAAAGTTGAAAGTAATTGGGCGTGAGAATGACTTAGAGTTATTGAACCGCCAGGCTATACGAATCGCTAAGCGAGTAGCCGGTAAGCATGATGTGTTAATTGCGGGAAACATTTGCAACACCTGGGTATATGAGCCAAATAATGCGGCAGCCGCAGAGGAGGTACGACGCCAGTACACTGAGCAACTGGCTTGGGCAAAAGAAGAAGGAATAGACTTTGTATTGGCTGAAACTATTGAATATGTTGGCGAGGCAATAATAGCGCTTGAGGTCATAAAAAGCTTTGGGTTTGAGGCGGTTATTAACTTTACCCCAATTTACGAACAGAGCAAAGATGGATACGACTGGATAGAGGCATGCAAAATCTTAACGACTAATGGTGCAGATGTCGTTGGCTTTAACTGTGCACGTGGCCCGGAAACGATACTCGGTTTAGGTAAAAAGCTAAGAAGTAGAATCGAAGGAGAGGTTGCCCTAGTGCCAGTTCCATATCGTACGACTGATGAGAAGCCTGCTTTTGAGTTCCTTGAACGATTAGATGGCAGCAGCGCCTATACCCTTGGTTTGGATCAGCACTTTATAGACCGTGATGAAGCAGCACAGTTTGCTGTTCAAGCAAAAAATTTGGGCGTCAATTTTATAGGATTATGTTGTGGTGCCGGGCCTCATCATATTCGGGCGATGGCAGAAGCATTAGGAAAAAATGCGGCCGCAAGTCAGTATTCTCCAGATATGAGTCAGCATGGTTTATTGGGAATCAAGTCAGTCGCCTCAAAGAACGAAAAGATAATTTTAAGCCAACGACAGTAAGTAACACTATTAGGAGAATTAATATGTCAAAATCAGTAACGTTTTTTACAAGTGAATCCGTTTGTGCAGGTCATCCGGATAAAATGTGCGATGCAATCAGCGATGCAATTTTAGATGCTGCGCTTACTCAGGATCCGCAATCAAGAACTGGCATAGAAGCAGTAGCCGGAGCCAATCAGATAAGTTTATTTGGCGAAATAAAAACCACAGCAACACTCGACTTTGAGAAAATAGTGCGAACTAAAATTCGTGAACTGGGCTATACAAACCCCGAGTGGGGCTTTTCTGACAAATCCCCAATCAGTAATTACATCCACCAGCAATCACCAGAAATAGCAGCTGGTGTTGATCATGATGGAGCAGGTGACCAAGGTATGATGTTTGGCTATGCATGCGATGAAACACCAAAACTCCTACCGCTACCTATAGTATTGGCACACTCACTCACCAAGCAAATTGATGAAGTACGCGAAAACAAACAACTCATGTGGTTGCGACCAGACGGAAAAGCACAAGTAACCATAGCCTATGAAAATAGCAAGCCAGTACGAGTAGCAAAGGTTGTGATAGCAGTTGCACATGATGAAAACGTGTCAGCAAAAACAGTCAGAACAGATACGATCAAGCATATTATTACTCCGATACTTCATAAATACGGTTTGAAAGCTCCTGCACAGGTAGACATAGTTATTAACGGGACCGGGCTCTGGCATATACCAGGTCCAGAATCGGACGCCGGTTTAACCGGACGCAAAATTGTTGTCGACGGTTATGGGGGATATGCTCGAGTTGGCGGCGGAGCATTCAGTGGCAAAGATCCTAGCAAAGTCGACCGTTCGGGAGCATACGCAGCTCGCTATGTTGCAAAAAATATCGTAGCAAAGGGATTGGCTGCGAAATGTGAGGTAGCGTTGGCGTATGTAATTGGACAGTCCAATCCGCTGATGCAAACAATTGAAACTTTTGGGACGGCGACGACTTCCCAGGAAGATATAGAAGCATTTGCCCATAAAATTCTGGATACGTCAGTCAGGGGAATCATCGAGAAATTAGACTTACGTCGACCAATTTATTCGCAAACCAGTGCGTATGGCCATTTTGGTAAACCGGGTTTGCCCTGGGAGCAGATTATTTCAAATTCTTAAATCGTTTGGTGATTCGCTCAATTTCTACATGGTATTTATCTATCAGGATACCGGTTGCAATATAAGTCAGTACTAATAGCGCAATCATTAGTTTTAACGCGGCATCGCCTGTAATATCCAAAAAACTATACAAGCCGAAGAGAGGTAAGATGAATATAAAAAAGGCAACAAATGAAATACTATAGGCTTTTGCACGTGTATTGATGTTGACAGGCGCTTCCTTATAAGGAGTTTTTTCGATGTATGCCTTAAGCCGTTGTACTTTTTCCCGAATATATTTTATTTCGAACAGATTGTGAAGGAGTTCATTTGTGACGAGAGCGAGTAGTAGGTTTAGTAAGCTTTGATTCGTAGGACCCTCTTAAATTAAGTATGAAGTAAATATATCATTAAAACAGATTAAGTCCTTTTATGTCATCTGGCAAAAAGCCTTGTGGGTGTTCAAAGCCCGCTTCCCATTTTGTTCCTTTTTGATAGCCTAAATCTTTCATGAGCTTGGTAGAGGCATTGCGCAGGTGGAGCGGTATTGGCAAGTCAGGATATTCGCCCGCTGCATGTAATGCTTTGGACATTGCGTCTGCTACCACACGGGATTTTTCGCATTTGGCAAGTACCGTGGCGCAATGAAACAGATTGTACTGACATTCTGGCATTCCGATACGTTCTACTGCCTGAAATGTGCTAACAGCCAGGTTTAGTGCAGCTGGTGCCGCTATACCCACATCTTCAGATGCAAAAATAACCATGCGGCGCGCAACAAATTTGGAATCTTCACCTGCTTGCAACATGCGTGCTAAGTAATACAAGGCGGCATTAGCGTCATTGCCACGCATAGATTTAATAAAAGCGCTAATAATGTTGTAGTGGCTCTCGCCATTTTTATCATAACCAGGCACACGTTTTTGGGCCGCAGTCTTGATAATTTCGGGAGTAATCGTACTGTCACTCAGCTGCATGGCAAGTTCTAAGTTGCCGAGGGCTACCCGGGCATCTCCACCAGACACCTCAGCTAATAAATCGACACTAGGTTTAGGTAACCTATTTGCACCCAATTTGAGCTGTTTGGCCGCCCTCTTGACAATGGTGGTAATAGCGAGCTTGTCAAGGGGTTCTAGTACAAGCACGCGGCTTCGGCTCAACAAAGGGTTAATAACTTCAAAACTTGGATTTTCGGTCGTAGCTCCGATGAGTACGATAGTGCCGTCTTCCACATGAGGCAAAAAGGCATCTTGTTGGGCTTTATTGAAGCGGTGAATCTCATCAACAAATAATATTGTAGTCATGCCCAAACGTCGGTTCTGTGCCGCTAGTTGGATTACTTTGACGACATCGGCTTTGCCGGACGTGACGGCACTAAGTTCTACAAATTCGGCTTCAGTTTCATGGGCAATAATGCGGGCCAAAGTCGTCTTACCGCTACCTGGTGGACCCCATAGTATTAAACTAGGGGGCTGTTTTTTATCGATTATCTGCCGAATTATTTTCCCGCTCGTAATCAGATGTTCTTGCCCGACAACATCTTTGAGTTTGTCTGGCCGTAACCGTTCAGCGAGTGGTGGCATGCTTAGCGTTTCTCAAGCCTCTGCTCGATTCGAGAAATAGGGTCGTACCAGCCTTTCTCGAGAACATATGACTGAATTTTTTTATCTAATCCAAACAAGACCATAAGTCCTACGACAATGAACAAAATACCAATCGTTTTTCGAAACCACCCTTGTGGATTGCTAAGCCAGTGCAATTTTGTAACAACTGATTGACCAGCGTACGCGATTAATAGCAATGTACCTGCCAAGCCTAGGGCATAGATTACTAGATATAACAAACCCGCGAGAAAAGATGCAGGCAGTACACTTGCAACTATAAGTGCGTATGTCGGGCTGCAACTACTGAACACAGGCCCTAGCGATAGGCCTATTAACATATCGCCCCTAATGTCTTTACGGCTATAGGATTCGCCAAGCAGCTTGTTGGAGCCCAAATTCAACCGATTTACTCCTGGCAATTTTTCCCAGACATCGGGCTTCAAAAAATTAATCCCGAATAAAATAACGATGACCGCCGAAATAACTTGCCAGGTCATCTGCGGAACTCCGAGCAGACTAGTGGAGAATTTAAGGAGCAACCCGAAAATGATAACTGACAGCGCTAAGCTACCTGTAATAATTAATGGTCGGTACCATTGTTTCTGCTGGTCTGCTTCAGTATCTCCACCCCGTGCAATTGTGCCACCAACAATGACAGGCAAGAGCGGCAAAATACAGGGTGCGGCGACGGTAAGAACACCTGCGATAAACGACAATATTAAGAGCGACATCTTTTATTACAAGAAATTACGTTTAACCGCATCGAATGTCGGTTCGTCGTAAGCGACGTATTTACTCAACAGATTTCCTTGATCATCAACTTTTACGAAGGTGGTTTGGATAGTAATTCCGTATTTTTTGCGTAAATCTTGATTCGAGTCATAGTCAACTTTTATAATTGTTAAATCGTTCGGCACGCCCTGGGCGTTGATACCAAGTTCGATATTACGACACTGCGAGCACCAAGGGGCGTGGAAGAACAAGACTTTTTCGCCCGATATTTGGGCAAGGTCTACATCGGCATATTTTACGTATTTGCCAGCTGCGGATGGTGCCTGGGCGGGTGTATTTTCTGGTTGTGATGCCAATGTTTGTGAATCAGGCGGATTTGGAGATATAGTTTGCTGAGTCGACACAACGGGGGAAGGTTCATCGCTTCTTAAAGATGCAAAAGCGATTGCGCCACCAATTACGACCATTAGTGAAATAACGATATATGATTTTTTCATATATACATTATACCTTACGAAGTAAACAATATGGTGTGCTACAATAGTTAACATGTTAAGTATTTCTGATTCAGAATTTGATGCAATTATTTCCCGTGCTATGGACGAGCTGCCTGAAGAATATATTGCCCGGCTAAATAATGTTGTAGTTGTGTATGAAGATAATCCAAGTTCCCAGCAACGCGAAAAGCTACGGCTTAGGTGCGACCAACTGTTATTTGGATTATATGAGGGGATTCCACTTACCAAACGGGGAGCTGGTTATAATCTTGTTTTGCCAGATAAAATTACCATCTTTAAAGACCCCATCCTTGCTTACTCACATGATTTAGCCAGCTTCAAAGAACAAGTTAAGCGTACACTTTGGCATGAAATAGCCCATTTTTACGGACTAGACCATGAACGCATTCATGGTCTGGAAAACAAGCCTAGCGGACGTAATACGTAACAGTAACAGAGTATCGCAATTCATTTTCGCCGGGCATAATATTTACGTTAGTACTCTCTGGTTTTTGTGCGGTAGAATCCAATGCAATTCCACGGCCCTCTAAAAGCGGCACGGGATTTCCAAAGCCAGCTCCGTCTTCAACAGCTTTAACGCGACCTAATTTGAAACCAAGATTGTTTGCCGATTGATCAGCTTTAGCTCGTGCATCTTTGGTGGCTTCATCACGTGCCTGAGATTCTAGCTCGTTTTGCTTAGTCTCGCTAAAACTGCCCTGAGGAGTTACGTTATTTTCAGGCCCCGTAGTCACTAAATAATCTTGGATTGTTTGGGCTTTATCCCTAGATTCAAGTGTCACGGTCAGCTGAAGACTATAGATGTAATCCTGATTGGTGTTTCCTTCGAACGGTTGATTTTTATAGCCATTTATATCAGTTTTAATCTTATTATCTGCAATTCCAAGCTCTTTAAGTTTTGTGGTTAAGTCCTGGCTTTTAGCATTGGCTGCATTTATTGCAGCTGTTTTATCTACATTAGTAAATTGATAACTAGGATAAAAAATGTATTGGTCAGGCTCGGCTTTTACTAATGCTTCGCCCGTAACTGTGATAGTCTCGTTGTCATTTTCGGCATTTTGCCAAGGCATCCACATAATCAACATAGCTACTATAATTGCCAAAAGCACACCTATAATCACTCGCAAATCTACACTCAAATTAATTCTATTGCCTGTATTTGCCATATTAGATCCCCCTAATTATTAGTCATCATTATAACGCTTCCGTTAGCGAATATTAAAGTCATAACAATTTAAGTGACTTAAGAATATCAATAGCTTGTTTGTAGGCGTTTGTTGTTTGAAAATAATCCAGTGGCACCTGATTAGTGGCTAAATCATCGCTAAGCTCTGTCGAGGAATAACCACCTGTGATGATATACGTCTCGGCCTCTTTGCCATACTCTGGTCCGAGCGATTGGTCTTTTTCTAACGAAAAGTTACCGGCAATCATAAAGAAGGCAAAATTATCTGAGGTATCAAGGCCAAAGAAAGATAAATTGGTTTCAGGACGTTGACCTGGGGGCGGGTTAACATATACCAGTTTTTCTGATTGTCTTATTGCTATCCCGCGGCCTATGTATGTACTATCTTGCTGGCGCGCCCCTTGGCGAATGTAAATACGAAAGTTACCCTTGATTGTCCCGCCATTAATACTAGTGTAACTAAACTCTGGTGATTCAATACGAACGCCTTCCTGTTCACTGTTAGCGTTGGCTACCCAGTTACCCGGGTACGTAAACTCAATTCGTGGAAAATCCGCTTTAAATGTTTTTGTGCTGGTTACGGCCGGTACATCGTTTTCAGACGAGCCGGCTTGATTATTGTCAATATTCTGAGTGGTAGCTGCTGGCGCTTCTGGGGCATTTTCTTTTCCAAATAGTAATGCTGCGCCAAACCCAATACTAGCCAGTATGACTAATCCAAATATAACGAGTGCAATGCGTTTTTTAGAAAAACCTGATTTTGTTGCGCGCTGTGACACGCTTGTTATTTCGGGTTCACCCGGAAGCTCAAGAGGTCCATTTGGAAAATTATCATCACCATTAGTCATATATAGTATCTCTCTTAATACTTTACCACCAAAAGGCTATGGGCTGAAGATGGATTTCGGAATGTTTCTAGATAAGCGTAAGCTTTTAAACAATAAAAATAATGTGTTGACAAGTAATTCGTGCAAGTTTATATTGATATGTAGTCACTGTGAGGTGATTAGTAACTAGACTAGCAATAGTCAAAATTGCGACAAAAAGAAGCCCGTCAAACGGCTTCTTTTTGTTTTTCATCGAAACATACCTAACAATGTAGAATATAGCTTATGGCTAATTACAAAGGGCATATTGCCGGAGCGGTGGCAGTAACTACTGTCTATGTCGTCGGGTTGTCGTTTTTGCCTGGTGAATTACTAGAAAAAACTGGTGGAATTTTGAGTGATTGGCAAATGGTGGCTGGCCTATTTGTTGTTTCAATGCTGATGGGGCTGTGGCCGGATATAGATACGAACTCAAAGGGCCAGGACATCTTTTTTGCCACGGCATTTCTGTTCGATATTGCACTTATATCCCAAGGCTACCTCGAGGCGGCTGCATATTTTGGCTTGCTAGCCATGACGCCGATTGTAGGCAAGCACCGCGGCTGGACACACAGTAAACTGGCTATGCTATTGGTGCCACTGCCGTTTGTCGCAGTGCCTTACCTCAACAAATCAAGTATATTGGCGACATATCTTATCTTTTACGGGGCAGCTGTAGCTGGGTATTTTAGCCACTTATTACTGGATGGGAAAATCACCAAATATGTCCGAGTTAAGGGTTAGTAATGGCGAAGCGTGACAAAACATGGAACTGGTTACTTCTTTTTGGCAGTATAAGCGGGCTTTTGGCTAGCAGTTTGCTGGCTAAGCGGGGAACGTTGGTATTAGGCGAAGAGCATTTGCTTGGATGGGTATACGGACTGCCAGAAAGTTTCCGATTATTCTTCCTGGCCGTTACTTTGCTTGGTAGTGCCTGGGTATTTGCAATTGTGTTAATACTACTACTGTTAAAAGAACGTTTTGATATCGGTTTACGTGTCATGATTGCAGGACTAGCGGCATATGCAATTGCCGGAATGGCGAAGCAGTTGATTGCACGGCCTAGGCCAGGAGAACTAGTCTCTGATGTGTTGCAGCGTGAATTACTCGTTTGGGGTTACGGATTTCCGTCTGCGCATACCGCGTTAGCTACGGCACTGGCGATTACGTTGGGTGCATATTTGCCCAAAAAACGAAAATATATTATCGCGCTTTGGATTGGGATAGTAGCAGTGTCTCGTCTGTATCTTGGGGTTCACGCACCATTGGATATTGTTGGCGGTTTTTGTATCGGTTTATTAGTCTCGACCTGTGTATTAATTATACTTCCACCCCATAAAGCAGTGAGAGGAATCCGTCTTGTAAAAACTCGTAAGCAGGCCTAAACTGAATGTGGAAGTGTGAGGCTTCCGACGACCCTAGCTTATTCAGCTGGGGTCTATGTTATTTTTGGCAGGATTGGCAGAGGCCTCGGATTTCTAGTTGGTGGTCTTGGGGGATAAAGCCTAGTTTTAGGGCGACGGTTTGGATACGAAGTTCGATGGTGGGGTCTTCTTCCCAGGCAACGACTTTGCCGCATTTTACGCAGCTCATATGGTGGTGGTGGTCATGGAAGGTGTTAGAAAGTTCCAGCTTTGAATTCCAACCAAGCTGCAGGCGGCTAATGATTCCGATGCGCTCAAACAGTTTAATGTTGCGATATACAGTTGCCTGATCCTGGTTTGGCAAGTCATTTATAAGCGCGTTAATGCTAATAGCGGGGCTGGCCTGCAGGTATTTGAACAGCGCTAAGCGTTGCTTGGTAATGAAACAATTGTTTTGACGCATGACAGACTTGAAACGTGTAAGTTCTGGGCTCATATAAATACTAGTATATCGCAATCTATATACAAATTGCGAAAAATTTGCAATTTGTATATAGAAACGTAGACTTATGTAAGAGCAATAAGATTAAAAAGGATTCTCATGGCTAACTATTTTTACGTAATATTTTTTTCACTGATTGGTGGTGTTTTCTCATTGCTTGGCGGCTTATTGTTGCTTAGTAAGAAAGGCACAGCGGAAGTATTGGCAAAATACGCTACACCTTTTGCAGCCGGAGCATTGTTGGCAGCGGCGTTTTTTGACCTGTTGCCAGAGGCGATTGAAATCACCGCAGAAGGCGCAGCCCCACGCTGGGTGCTTACCGGTATTGTCACTTTCTTTTTGTTGGAGCACTTTTTACGTTGGTTTCATCACCACCACGAACATGAGGGTACGGAGGATACCGCCGCCGCTCCTTTAATTGTTATTGGCGACTCAATTCATAACTTGCTAGATGGTGTGGCAATCGGTGCCGCATTTCTTATAAATGTGCCAACAGGTATTGTGGCAGCCTTTGCAGTTGCGGCTCATGAAATCCCACAAGAAATCGGCGATTTTGGTCTGCTATTGAAGTATGGCTATGCCAGAAAAAAAGTCATACTAATCAATATCGTAAGTGCGCTGATGTCGACAGTCGGTGCATTGTTAACATTCTGGATTGGAGCTGAAGCGAACTTGCCGTTGGGCGAGGTGTTGGCGATAACGGCCGGTATGTTCATATACATTGCGGCTAGCGACCTCATACCAACCATTCATGCTTCAGCCAAAGCAAAAGCTTCGTACACAGCAGCGGTTTTGTTACTGATGGGGATACTAGTAATAGGATTCACTACCGAAGTGGCTCACCAATACATTGAGCCAGCAGATTCTCATAACGTAAGAAGCCAAACCCAAGATCATTACGACGAATAGCCTGCACTTAGCGGTTTGGGGTACAATAATCAGATGACTATTGCAGTAATTATTTTGGGAATTCTAAATGCGGTTCTGCTGTTTTTATTCCTAAAAAAGGATACTCCAAAAGAAGATGGTAGCTCTGCGTTGTTGCTCAAGCAAGACCTTACCAACTTAAACGACAGTGTTACTAAACTTAAAGATGGCTTACAAAGAGAGCTAAGCGAAGGCTTACAGAAAAATAGTGCCCAAATGCTTAGGCAATCTGCTAGTTCGCAGGATGTTATAAAAAACATTACTGAAAAATTAACCTCACTTGAGAAAACAAATCAGCAGGTCGGTGATATCGCTGGCGAGCTTAAATCTTTACAAAATGTCTTGCAGAACCCTAAACAGCGTGGCGTACTGGGCGAATTTTATTTAAAACAGATTCTGGAAAATATGTTGCCACCGGGAGCATTTGAACTACAGTACCGGTTGGGTGAGGGAACGATAGTGGATGCAATTATTAAGCTCGACAACAAAATATTGCCTATTGATAGCAAGTTTAGCTTAGAAAACTATAATCGGTTGGTTGAAGCAAAGGCAGAAGATCGCCCCGCATTAGAAAAAGCGTTTAAAGACGATCTTAAAAAACGTATCGACGAAACTGCTAAATACATCCAGCCCAAAAAAGGGACGCTTGAGCAAGCTCTTATGTTTATACCCAGCGAGGCGATATATTATGATTTACTCGCTAATAAGGTGGGTACTGGCGGTGTGAATGGCCGTGACCTTATGCAGTACGCGGCGGTTGATAAACGCGTGACAGTGGTTGGCCCAAGTACACTGTCGGCTATGTTGCAAATTATATCGCAAGGTCTGAGCAGTCTTGAGATACAAAAAGACACTGAGGTGATTCGCAAAAACGTTGAGCAGCTTGGCAAACACTTGCGTGGTTTTGATGGTTTTATGCAACGGATGGGAAATAGTCTGGGTGCGACAGTGGGGCACTATAACAATGCACACAAAGAGCTGGCTAAGGTCGATAAGGATGTGGTTAAGATTGCCGGCGGAAACGCCGAAATAGAACCGCTACTTCTGGATAGGCCCAAAGATGACGACCTAGACTAGACTTGACAAGCATGGTATAATATATAGATGAGTGATATATTTGGACCGGAACAAAGGTCACCAGAACTTGAAATTTTTCTAAGCCGAAGAAGCAATCGAACTTTTTAACGCTGCCAGGCAAGAAGGTGTCAACGAAAAAGATGCCATAGAAGAGGCCCTGGAAGATGTTGTTCCTACTTCTTGGTTGGGTATTTCAGAAGGTCAATCACCAGAGCTGCCGTCCAGCTAAAATTATCGGCGCCTGCAGGTGAACCATCGAGCGGGCTGAAATATTCGGCAAAGCCACCACTCCGTACCATTTCTAGTGTAGATTCTGTTAATGCAGTCGCATGCTCATCGAAGCCGTACCGTTTGAGGCCATCAATAATCAACCAGTTCATGTTCACCCACGTCGGCCCCTGCCAGTAAGCATGTTGATTAAACCATTCAGAGTTGAGTGGTACCGAAGGGATAGGGAAGTTAGCCCCGAAAAGATGTTCGTCCTCTAACATTTTTACTAGTTCTTGAGCGCGCTCTTTGCTGATGCATCCTGCATACAGTGGCAGCAAGGTTCCGATACTGCTATCTTTTAATAAGCGGTGTGTCACAAATTCACGTGAATAATACTGCCTGCTATACGGGTCCCACAATGCCGCAAAAGCGCTTTCGGTTTTTTGCATGCTTTCTAATAATTCTTCGGGTAGTTTGATTTTTAATAGTTCGGCAATATCTTGCAAATGCCTATTCGCGCGAATAAAAATACTGTTAAAATTTATATCTTCGATAGCGAAAAGCGAATGCGACAACACACGCTTGATATCATAATTCTTACGTCGTAAGCGGCGTTGTACGCTAAAGAAAGCCAGGGCATCAAGCGTCGATAAGCGTTGGCTGGCAGGTGCGAACTTAATATCCCGTCGGAACAGATTTATAAACCTATCGGCGTTAAGTCTTTTAATGATTTGTATCCAGGTAGGAAGCTGGTGTTCATGCAATTCATGAATCCACGGGGGTGTACTGTCCAAGCCCGTTTCCCAAGGGTGAATTTGTAATACTAGGCCTTCGCCGTGCGGGTCACGCTCTGCATATAGCCATTGGTGGTAGCGCAGCAGTGCCGGAAAAACGGTTTTATACCAAGACCTTCGTTCGGCTTTGTTGAGCTTTTCACCTATAAGAACGATAGCTTCTGCTAACATTGGGGGCTGGGTAATACCAGATGTGTTTACGCTGTCAGGGGCATCCGTACTCAACCAGCTACGCCAAAAATCGCGTTCGCGCCTGTATTGCCTGGCTGGGTTAAAAATCATGTTCGGCATCATGCCGTTCGCCCATTGCCCGCGCATCAAACTGAGGATTTCTATTTGAGCCCGCTCGACGTCCACATGTCGCAACCCAATAGCCACAAAACAACTATCCCAAAGCCATTGATGAGGATACAAATTCGTAGCCGGAATCGTATACATGCCCTCATCGTTCATCTGTAGTACGACTTTGGCTGCTTCGAACAAATCAATCGGTGCCTCGTCTATAGGTAAATTATCTAGAGGCTGCTCATTCATAGTGACCAGTATAGCTTATGCTAACGGTAGTTTGTGAAGTTTACGGGGAAGTCGAAGTCTTTGCTGCGTATCAACTGCATGACGTCTTGTAAATCGTTTTTGCTGCTGCTGGTTACACGGACTTCGGTGCCCTGGATTTGGGTTTTTACTTTGGGGTAGTTATCCCGTATAAGGCTAGTGATTTTCTTGGCTTTTTCTTGGTCCAAGCCTTGTACGAACGGAACTTCTTTAGTAGTTTTGAGATTGCTTGTAGCTGATTCTTTACCCGTGTCTAGTACTTTTTGGCTTTGGTCCCGGCTGGCCAGCTTTTTTCGAACAATATCCAAAATAGCGTCGATTTGCCAATCGCCGCTGCCGGTCACTTTAAAGCCGGTCTTATCAGCGTCTAGCCATTCGATTTCGGCCGGAGTGCCTTTAAAGTCATAACGACTATCCATTTCGCGCTTAGCTTGGTCAAAGACATTGTTCATCTCCGCCTTGTCGTAGTCGCTCACGATATCAAAACTAAAATTTGCCATATAATCTAGCGTACCACAGATGATATACTGCTTATAAGTATGCCGTATCAAAATTCCCGGATTTCTGAAGTTGCCGAGCTGCTCAAAAAGCGGCTGGAAGGGTTAGAAAACAAAGCCGATATATTAAAGGCCGTTGAACTCCGGGCTTTATATTCCGAGATTACTACTTTGCCTGCCGAAGAACGCGCAAGTTTTGGACTAGAAATTAATCAGTTAAAATCCGAGCTGGAAGAGCTCGTCAACAGTCACGAACCTGACTCCGCAAAGCTTGACCATATCGATGTTACGGCGCCTTATGATGTAAATAGCCCGGCTGGAAAGCGTCCTCAACTATTATCTAGTGAACTAGGCAGCCGACACCCACTCATGACAGAAATGGACGTTATCTTAGATATTTTTTATCGAATGGGTTTCGATGCGGTTGAATCGCGTCAAATAGATGATGATTACCACATGTTTGGAAGTTTGAACTTTCCCGAGGATCATCCCGCCCGTGATGATTACGACACATTCATGACAGAAGAGGGTTTAATAGCACCAGCACACACCAGCACGATGCAAAATCGTGTACTCAAACAATTTAAAGATGGTTTAGAGAAGGGTCAAGATATCCGAGTAGTAATACCGGGCCGGGTGTTTCGCAACGAAGACTTGGACGCGACACATGAGCATACTTTTTACCAACTTGAAGGTGTGTATGTTGGCAAAGGCATTCATGCAGGTCACCTCATCGCGACGCTCAAAACGTTTTTAGAAACCTATTACAAGCAAGATCTTAAAGTTAAAACACAGCCATACTACTTTCCTTTTACTGAACCGTCTTTCGAGTTCGCCATTAGCCGTCCAGAATCTTTACGCAAAGGCGATAATAGGACGGAGGATGATTGGCTGGAACTGCTAGGTTGTGGCATGGTCCACCCGAACGTACTCAAAGAAGCCGGTATCGACCCAGAAATCTACACCGGTTTTGCATGGGGAGTCGGAATTGACCGCCTAGTACTCATGAAATACGGCATAGAAGACATTCGTCACTTCGAATCCGCAAAATTAGAATTCCTGAGGCAATTCAAATGAAAATAAGCGTTAATTGGGTAAAGCAGTTTACGGATGTTGATATTCCGATTGACGAGCTGGTTGAAAAGATTGGCAGACAGCTCGGGGCGGTCGAGGAAGTCATCGACGTTGGCAAAAAATACCAAGGGATTGTAGTAGCCAAGGTCGTAACGTGTGAAAAGCATGCTGATGCCGACAAACTGAGTGTCTGTATGATTGACGACGGTGGTGTTACGCCAGATGTCAGTAGGAACGAACAAGGCTACGTTCAGGTAGTCTGTGGAGCGCCGAATGTGCGCGAAGGTTTGAATGTCGCATGGTTGCCCCCAGGTAGTACAGTACCTAACAGCTATGACAAAGACCCATTTGTGCTTGAAGCCCGCGAACTGCGCGGTGTTATCAGTAACGGCATGATTGCAAGTTCTAAGGAGCTTGCTATCGGCGACGACCACGGGGGAATCGTAGAAATTGATATTGAAGCCGTACCTGGCACCGACTTTGCAAAGTTATATGAGCTTAACGACTACATTATTGATATAGAAAATAAGATGTTCACTCATCGCCCGGATTGTTTTGGTGTCTTGGGTGTTGCGCGTGAAATAGCTGGCATACAAGGAGTGGAATTTAAAAGTCCCGACTGGTACCAATCGCCTTTAGACCGCATTAAGCCCGGAAAAACCAGGCTGGAACTGACGGTCAAAAATGAAGCGCCTGAATTAGTCCCGCGTTTTATGGCTGTCGCACTGGCAGATGTCACAATCAAACCTAGCCCTCTTATTATCCAGTCATATTTGTCGCGTGTGGGGCTGAAACCAATCAGTAATATCGTGGACGTTACGAATTATTTGATGATGCTAACCGGACAGCCGATACATGCCTATGACTACGATAAAGTTAAAGCTTTGAGCCGCGAAGGAGTCACTTTAATTGCAAGAGTCGTAAAAACCAAAGAGGATGTCGATCTACTGAATGGTAAGACTGCTGAGCTCGAAAATCCGGCCATAGTAATTGCTACGGACGTACAAGCAATCGGTGTGGCTGGCGTCATGGGTGGAGCAGATACGGAAGTAGGTGAAAACACAAAAAATATCATCTTAGAGTGTGCGACCTTTGATATGTATTCGATTCGACGGACCAGTATGAAGAACGGCTTATTCACCGATGCGGTGACACGTTTCAATAAAGGTCAATCACCATTGCAAAATGATGTCGTGCTTGAAGAAGCTGTCGCTACGATCCAATATGTCAGCGGTGCGCACGTGGCCAGTGATGTTTTTGATATTAAATCATCAGCAGTTACCCAACTGAAGACAGTCGAGTTGACGGCTGAATTTGTAAATGCCCGGCTCGGGCTTAGCTTGGAGCCCGGTACTATGGCCAAGCTGCTAGAAAATGTAGAATTTAGCATAGAAATTCGTGGCGATGCATTAAAAGCTACTCCACCGTACTGGCGCACAGATATTGAGATTAAAGAGGACATCGTAGAAGAGATAGGCCGTCTGTATGGTTTTGATAAGTTGCCGATGGTGTTGCCAAAGCAATCGATTACTCCGGCCAAACGTAATCTACTACTCAGTTTCAAATCAAAACTCCGTGACATATTAAGTGAAGCAGGCGCCAATGAGGTACTGACCTACAGCTTCGTTCACGGTAAACTGCTGGATAAAGTAGGCCAAGAGCGCGGTACATCATTCCGCCTCAGCAATGCACTTAGTCCAGACTTACAATATTATCGTTTAAGTCTAATCCCAAGTCTGTTGGACAAAGTACATGCCAATATCAAGGCTGGCTACGATGAGTTTGCACTGTATGAAGTGAATAAGACTCATAATAAACCTCATGCTACGGATGATGAAGGTGTGCCCAAAGAGTTCACCATGCTGGCGCTGGCCATAGCTGCTAACGACAAACTGAATAAAACAAGCGCTCCATATTATTCCGCCCGTAAATACTTAGACACACTCGCTGCAAGACTTGGTTTCGAACTCAAATACGAGCCGTTAGACGCCGAGCCCGATTTTCCGATTACCAGGCCCTATGACCACACCAGGTCGGCGCTGGTCTATGAGGCAACGACTAACGATTTCATCGGTTTAATTGGTGAATTTAAATCTAGTGTTAAAAAGTCTTTGAAGTTACCCTCGCACTCCGCCGGCTTTGAGTTGGATGCCGAAGCACTCTTAAAAGTATGTCGTCCCCAAAAATACAAAGCCTTATCGAAATACCCAGGCACACACCAAGATATGTCTTTAAAAGTTTCGAAGGATATGTCGTATCACCAACTTTACAGTGAACTCCAAACGGGGCTTAGAGCGTTGGCTGACGACAATTTACAAACCGAGCTTACGCCGCTTGATATTTATCAAAAGGGCGACGCCAAACATTTTACGTTCCGGCTATACGCTGTGCATCATCAAAAAACACTTCAAGCTGTGGAAATAAATGATCTGCTCGATAAGTTAGCCGCTGCTACGAACGAAACATTAGGCTCTGTAAGAATATGAAACGCTTGAGCGCTCTCATGTCCGGCATTTTTTTGCTGGCGTTCTTAGTGTTGCCATCCTACGTATCGGCTGATGTTAATGATTTTATAATCAACGACTTTCAAGGTCGATACGAGCTGTTCAACGACACCCATGGCGGTCGAATGGAAGTGGTTGAAACCATAAGCTTGACGTTTTCTGATCAAAACCACGGTATTCTGCGAGCAATTCCAAACACTTATAAAAATCAAGATTTGGGCCTACGTGTCAAATCTATTGAGCGTGATGGCGTATCGGAACAATTTATAACCAGTTCAAACAACGACAATCTTATCATTAAGATTGGTGATGCCGGTAAGACTATCACCGGACCGCATATATATGAAATACGTTACGAAGCGCAAAATATCATTAGTTATTATGAGACGCACGATGAATGGTATTGGGATATCAATGGTGATGACTGGCAACAAGTAATCACAGCCGTAAGCGGGGAAGTCATATTTCCGGAGAATTGGACCGATACCGGTGTTCCCACGTCCAAATGTTTCACTGGTAGTTTTAATAGCACAGCGCAATCATGTACGGTTGAAAAAACAAATAGAGGTTATAAATTCGCTACCACGGGGAGTCTAGATGCTCAGGAAACCTTAACAATTGTAACCGCAGCGCCAAAACAGTTATTTCAGCCACGAGACGCAGCCGACTGGTGGAAAGAACACGCGGCTATTATACTGGGAACGGTACTACCTCCGCTGTTTATAGGGACTTGGGCATACAGGCGATGGGCTAAGAATGGGAAAGATTTAAAAGGTCGTGGCACGATTATCCCAGAATATGGTCCACCCAAAAATCTGACACCTGCCGAGGCGGCAGCCATCAGTAATTACGGGTTATCTTCCAAAGACGTTTCGGCTACTATAATTGACCTCGCAATCCGTAAATACCTAAAAATTTACGAAATCACCCAGAAAAAAATATTAAAAGATAAAAAGACGTACGAATTCGAGCTCATCAACAACGACTGGTCCGGTCTCAGAAACCACGAGACAAAAATACTGAGTAATATATTCCTTGCCAAAACCATCGATACTAGGGTCGAGCTGGATGATTTAAAAGACAAGTTTTATACAACCATCCAAAGCTTGCAGTCGTCTATGCCAAAAACCTTAGCTCACGATGGTTACTTCACTTCCAACCCAAAGCAGGCCGGTTCGATGATGTACGGAATAGGTATTTTTTTCGTAGTACTTGGTTTCGTGCTTATTACCTTATTACCTGGTTTAGTCATAGGAGGTCTATTGGTCATATTGTTTGCTTCACTTATGCCAAAGCGATCAATCAAGGGGACGGAAGT
>JACDFO010000001.1:50130-65949 GCA_013815785.1 Candidatus Saccharimonadota bacterium
AAAGAAGCCATGGCGGGATTAAAAATGTATCTGAATGTGGCCGAAAAGGACCGGATCAAAATGTTACAAAGTCCGGATGCACCGTATGTCGGTAAATCTGGCGAACCTAAACGAACAGTTGAACTATTTGAAAAATTGCTGCCATTCGCAATCGTATTGGGAGTCGAAAAGGGATGGGCGAAGCAGTTTAAAGACATCTATCAAACGCCACCCGATTGGTATAGCGGGAACTGGGGGACGTTCAATGCAGTGTACTTGGCAAGTAGTCTGAATAATAGTGTCAATGCGATGGGTACCAACTTTAGCGCGCCGAGCAGTTCTGGAAGCTCAGGATTTTCTGGCGGTGGTGGTTTTTCTGGCGGCGGTGGAGGGGGCGGCGGTGGTGGTGGCTGGTAGGTCTAGCGGAAAGTGCGAAACCCAAAACACTCCGGCCGGCAATGTTTTAAGGGTAGACAGATTAGTAGATATGGGGTATAATCTCGAAAGTTTTTGTTGAGTTTTACTCCATTAACGTACTTTGACAGGTGTGATTATTTTTTGTTCTCATTCATAGGATACAGCTTGCTGACAGTGCATTGTGCATTCAGTTTGTCTGGGCCCGCCCGCCCTTAATGTATCCGCATGGGAAAGTGAGCCACGCTGGTACGTTGCTCTACTACGGCACCAGAGGCACTGTTGATGTGCTTCCGCAGTAGTATTAGGTTTAGAGCCTGCTTCCTGTGTTCGTGGGGGAGGAAAGCCTCTGACGCTTTATTTGATTGTCTGGCGTACCGCCACGCCAATGCCAATCAAATTGTTGTCCCCGCATGGACAGCCCTCCTCTGCGAGTTCGCTTGCATCAGCTGATGTACACGAGCTCGCATGTTCCGAGTGTCGCGGGCCTAACGGTCTCCCATAGGACTTAATAAGTCCGCGGCACTCGCCCAATCTACTCCTCAACCACCTTTTAGGAGGTGATTTAGCTGGTAAAGCACTCAGGTACTAAGGGTTGCACTGGTTGTTGTTCTGCTTGCAATGGTAGAGCCGGTGGCGGTGCAGCGTTTGGCCTCAGTAAGGTAACTTGTAGGACATGCGACAATACGAAGCATGCTCCTGGTTGCCCAGCAAGGCCGAATCGCTGAGCTTCACAGAGAACGAAACGGACGAGCCTCGCGCTCACGCTTTTGGCAAATCGCCAAAACCGTATCACACCTGTCCGTCTCCCAAAAATTACGAATCATCGTAGTTTTTGGGAGACGTTTTCATTTTTAGCAAATGTAGACGTAACAACACTTAACGTGTTAAGCTTTATTCAGTATGAATCATATCTATAAAATCCTAAAATCCGCCCGTGAACTGTGGCGCATGTACATCGTCATCGGTGTACTGACCATGCTATTAAGTCTGGCGACACTTTTGCAGCCCTTATTCAGCGGCTGGGCGATCGATGAGATGCGCAAAGGCACCGGAGCCAGTGTCAAATATGTTGCTATTTTGGCGCTGCTTATATTTCTACTTGATTTGTTTCAAAATGTTATTAGCAATTTCAGTGGCTATCTAGGAGATCAAATGTCTGCCCGGCTGCATAATGTGCTGGCAAATCGTTATTACGAAAAGCTTTTAAGCCTGCCACAAAGATTTTTTGACCAAGAATTATCTGGTAAGCTTATCAACCGCTTGAATCGGTCTATCGCTCAGATAGCCAGTTTTATGCAGATGATGAGCAACAACTTCTTGCAGTTTATCTTCTCTACATTATTTTCTTTAGTTGTAGTGGCAATATATAGCTGGGAAGTGGCACTGATGCTTTTCGCCTTATATCCGATATATATTTGGATGACGTTCCGTAGTAGCGGCACATGGCAGAACTATCAAAAAAAGAAAAATCACCACCAAGACATAGCCATCGGGCGTTTTACGGAAGCAATCGGGCAAGTCAAAGTCGTCAAAAGCTTTATAAAGGAAAAACACGAACTCAAATTCTTTGCCAACGAAGTAAGTAAAGTTGTCGCGATAAATAAGCCGCAATCGAAGTTTTGGCACATTCAAGACTTCCGTCGTCGGGTAGTACTGAACATTATCTTTTTGTTTGTCTACATGTATATTTTCGTACAAGGCGCACAAGGTGCGTTGACGCCGGGCCAAGTGGTAACCTTGATTTTGTATGCTATGCAGATTCGTATTCCTATTTTTACTATCAGTTTCCTAGTAGAAAATACCCAGCGGGCGGTTGCCGACAGTAAAGATTACTTTGAAATCATGAATGAAAACCCTCAAATAGCCGATAGACCAAATGCTAAGGTTATGAAAGTAACGGATGGTGCCATTAACTTCGCGGACGTTTCGTTTAGTTATGACAATAAACAGCCGGTTATTAAAAATATAAACCTTAATATCCAGCCAGATACTAAGATTGCGTTAGTAGGAGAAAGCGGTGAAGGCAAGACGACGCTTACTAATCTACTGCTGCGTCTATACGAACCAGAGCAAGGTATTATTAGCATTGACGGCCAGGATATCAATGAAGTTACCCAGGAAAGTCTGCGTGATGCGATTGGTGTGGTATTTCAAGAGTCGGCGCTGTTTAGCGGAACTATTAAAGAAAACATCGCCTATGCAAAGCCTGGTGCTACTGAAAAACAAGTTATAGCCGCTGCCAAGGCCGCTAACGCCCACGAGTTTATTGAAAAGCTAGAAAAGGGTTACGCCGCACAAATAGGCGAACGTGGACTCAAATTATCTGGAGGTCAAAAACAGCGTATTGCCATTGCTCGGGCGTTGCTCAAAGATGCTCCAATATTAATCCTTGATGAAGCAACTAGTAGCTTAGATAGTAAGTCGGAAGCGTTCGTGCAGGATGCCTTAGAGCGCTTGATGAAAGGTCGGACGACCATTATAATCGCCCACCGCTTGAGTACTATTCAGAATGTCGATCAAATCATCACCTTGCGAAATGGACAAATTGACGAAGTCGGTACTCCGGCCAAACTGGCCAAAAGCCAAGGTATTTACGCGCAACTGCTAGACTTGCAGCGTGGCAAGAAAACGGAATCCACCAAAAAGAAACTCCAAAAGTATGACATCTCTGCGTGAGGTATACTGATATATATGCGAAAAGCGGTTCGGGCGATTATTATCAAAGATGACCAACTGCTGGTGATGAACCGAAATAAGTTTGGGGTAGTGTATGACACGTTGCCTGGCGGTAATATCGAGGTAGGTGAAACGATTGAACAAGCATTATTTCGTGAAGTGCTAGAAGAGACGATGGTTACGTTTTCTGATCCGCGGCTGGTATTTATAGAACACTCGGATGAAGTGTACGGTGACCAATACATATATTTGTGCAATTACATGCATGGTGAGCCCAAGCTGCATCCTGACTCTGAAGAAGAGCATATCAATAAACTTGGCAAGAATCTGTATAAACCTTCATGGTTGTCGTTCGAAGAGCTCACCAAAGTTTCTTTTTTGTCGCGGGAACTACAACAACTGCTGATTCAGTGCCACAAACAAGGCTGGCCTGAGAATGTTCAAGAATTTGCTAGTACTCGTAACGTCTAAACGTCATACTCGATTTACCCAAAATAACGCATTTACTGTGGTAATATGAGCCAGCGAAAACTTTTAGATTTATTGAGGAGTAGCCATAGCTACACTGAAAGAAAGATGAAAGTTTGCAGCGGTTCTTATTTGGCATCTGGAATGTGTTATTTTGGGTAAATCGAGTATACTAGTAAGCTGAAATAAGGAGAGGTAATGGCTTCAAAGCAACAACGCGTCATAGCGTTTACACTAGCAATGTTATTTTTGGCAACTACAGTTGGTACCGGTGGACTAGTAATTTGGCAAATGCGGGAAGATAGTAAAAATAAAGAGAGTGCTCAACTGAGTCCTGAAGACACTTCTAATCTTGCAGAGCAAATTAATCAACCTAACGAACCAACGGAGCAAGCAAATATGTTAAAAGGAACAACACTTTCAAATTACACGCCGGCAGGTGAAGTAGCCGAATTACAGAAAATTGACTTAGTCGAAGGTACAGGCGACATTGTTCAAGCTGGTGCGACCGTGACTGTTCATTACACCGGTGCATATGCCGCGAATGGCGAAATTTTTGAAAGCTCTAAGGACGGCGGGCAACCGGTGACATTCCCACTAGCAAACGTCATCAAGGGCTGGACTGATGGCGTACCAGGTATAAAAACAGGCGGTACAAGGCGCCTTATTATACCTGGCGATCAAGCTTACGGTGTTGCACCAGCTGGTTACACGCCAGGAAGTACAGAACGCCCAATGGGTACGTTAGTCTTCGATATTGAACTCATATCTATAAATTAGAATAATATGCAAAAACACAACATGTGGTGTCTTGCATAAGCACTATCACACCATATATACTCTTTCACAGAGTTTCACTAACAAATAACTGGAGAGCCAAAATGGTCAAAAACATCACGATTTTTACTACTAACACTTGCGCATACTGCGTTATGGTTAAAAAATGGCTAGGCGCCAAAGGCTTTGCTTATGAAGAAGTAAACCTAGACACGAACCCAGAGCGTCAAAAAGAAGCCTTCGAATTGAGTGGAGCATTAAGTGTGCCGGTAACAGTTATAACTAAAGAAGATGATTCAAAAGAAATCGTAGTTGGTTATAACCTAGCCAAATTAGCACCAGCAGTAGGCTAAATATGGCAGACAAAGAAATACATGATGTGATTATGGTAGGGGCAGGGCCGTGTGCGTTGACGGCGGCCATATACACCACACGTGAAGATATTGATACTGTGTTGTTTGAAAAAGGTGTAATAGGCGGTCTAGCAGCTGTAACGGACTGGATAGACAATTATCCAGGTTTTGTTGATGGTATTTCTGGTCTTGATTTGTCTGATGCACTTTATAAACAGGCTGAGCGC
The DNA here is from genome assembly GCA_013815785.1 of Candidatus Saccharimonadota bacterium. Lineage (GTDB taxonomy): Bacteria > Patescibacteriota > Saccharimonadia > Saccharimonadales > JACDFO01 > JACDFO01. The sequence goes on from JACDFO010000001.1 coordinate 55,028, forward strand.
TTTGGCGCCGAAATCCGTTTGGGCGAAGTTACGGAAATTATCGACGAAGGTTCTATGAAGAAATTGGTAACTACAGATGGAGATATTTACGCGAAATCAGTACTGGTTGCAACTGGAAGCGATTATAAAAAGCTAGGTATTGCTGGTGAAAAGGAATATTACGCCAGAGGCGTGCATTACTGTGCGACTTGCGACGGCGCATTTTACCGCGATAAACGCATCGTTGTGGTTGGGGGCGGCAATTCCGCAGTTCAAGAAGCGATGTTCTTGACTAAGTTTGCTACTCACATCGATTTATTAGTACGAGGTGATTCTATGAGAGCATCAGAAATATTGCAGCACGAGCTCGAAAAACACAAAGAGAAAATAACAGTCCATTTAAATACAACCACAGACGAAATTGTCGGCGAAAATAACGTGGTCACAAAAGTAGTAGGAACAGATACGACATCGGGTCAGAAGATAGAAATTGAAACTGACGGAGTTTTCGTATTTATTGGTTTGTTGCCCAATACGCAATTTTTAGCATCATCTAAGATCGAGTTAGACGAAATTGGTATGGTCAAAACTGACAGCAATTTACAAACCAGCATGCCTGGTGTTTTTGCCGCTGGTGACGTACGCGCAGGAGCAACAATGCAAATAGCCAGCGCAGCTGGCGAAGGTGCCACGGCAGCTCTTATGATTCGCAAATACCTTGAAGACCATGAGCGTGGAGTTATAGCACCACCCAGCCCAGCGACTATGTCAGCAACCTGATATTGATAAATTTTATTTTATTCATTGTCTGTAAGATATTTACTTTACAGTCTGTAATTATCCGTGCAAGCTATATAACTATGAGTGGACTCGATGATATTACAATGTATGAAGCATGCTTACTGCATTCTCGCGCAGACAGAGCGCTTCGTATGGTAGTAGCAAAAGAGCTGGATCAATTTGGTATAACCATGATGCAGTGGTTATTACTTGCGACAACAGACAAAGGCCCGGGTTCTGGTATGCGCATGTCAGAACTCGCAGAGGCATTAAATGTCACCATGCCCCAGATTACAGCACTTATGAACGACTTGATACAATTAAAGTTTGCCAAGCAAAAAGTTAATAGTACAGACCGACGTAGTCGTCGGCTAACAGTAACTCCGCTTGGAAAAAGACAGCTCCAAAAAATCGAATCTGCGATTGATGAAACAATGCGCAGGTGGCTTAAGAACGTACCATTAGATGAATTAGCAAGCTATATGACAACTGTGAAGCGACTGGCTGTCGGTCCGAGCTAGAAGATAGTCGTGGATTAGCTCTAAATTGCTGAGTAGTTGAGAAAGAAATCGCCGACAATATTACGCTTGTTAACACCTTGATTTTTTAAATCTTTTTCTATTGCTTCGACCATTGGTTCGGGTCCAGAGAGGTAATAGAGTTTATTATCTACGTTAGGTGCAATTTCTAATATTTTTGCGGCATCGAGTCTACCGGTATGTCCGGTCCAGCCTGCTGGGGCTTCAGTCAGAATAATATCTGTCGGTGCACCATACATGTCGAAAAGTTCGCGAAATGCGACGTCTTCGATAGTTGCAGCTGCATACAACAGATGCACCGTACGGTGTTCTTGGGTATCATGTAGCCACTTGATCATACTTCGTATGGGTGTCACACCTATCCCTCCGGCAATGAAGACTAATGGAATCGATGTGTCTTTGGGTAACACAAAGTCACCCATAGGTTCGCTCATAGTTACTTCGCTGCCTATTTCAAGTCCAAAAAGGGTTGCTTTGAATGTACTGCCATTTTCTGAAGCGTGCTTGGTTGTGATGCTCAGTAATTCTTCAGTTGGCGAAGAAGAAAGCGTAAACCAATGTTTGGTGCCACGTTTATCGGGGTTATCATGAGGTAATGTCAGTTCTATGAACTGACCAGCCGTGTAGCGCAGGGGCGCAGCAGGCTTAAACCAAAAAGTCTTAATATTTTTGGCTGTGTCATCCAAGTGGTCCAGTATTACTTTCATCATATCCTTCCAATTTTATTAACCTTGTAAGCAATATGCTATTATAACAGTATGAACGATAAGATTGATTGGGGATATCTTTTTAACGAAACTCGAGCTCGTGTCTATCTGGTGTGGGCTGTGTTAATTCCAACTGGATTTGTCGCAACTCATTATTATCAGCGCAAAGAAATCAATGCTTTCTGGGCAATCTTATCAGTGATTGGCCTAGTGTATATGTATAAAGTTATGCCTTTGCGTGTTTCTCAAATGAAAAAGATTTTTAACGTCTGGCTTATTACGATTATTGCGGGAATGGTGGTATCTGGTTTGGTGTTTTATTCTGAGACAGCCGCAGCGGGTAAGCTGATTGCTAATTTGGGAGCATTTTGGCTAGTGGTCATGGCTGTTGGCTATGCCTGGAATGGCCTAGTGGATGCACCGGCCAGGTGGTACTGGTTTGCGGCCATATTAAACATTGTAGTGGCCGTTCTTTGTTATACCAATGACGCTTTTTCAGCCGGGCAATATTTACTAGCAGCTGTCGTAACAGCTTGGTCAATGCTCAATTTGTGGTTGTTTAGAACTATATAGCCTAAGAGCTAATCCACAACTATCTGTTAGCTAAAAACTTCAGGTCTACCACTTTTAATCTGTTTTTTGTTTTCGGTTCGTACCTATGGGTACGACCAAAAGCCAAGAAAACAAATTAAAAATCTAGTAGCTGCTAAAGTTTCGCCTTTAACAGATAGATGGGGATTAGCTCTATGTCGTTTTTTGTTTTTTGCGCGGCTTCTTGAGGTTAGGGGGGGTCGCCCACGCACGGTTCGAGCGAAGACGTAGGTAAGGGTGTTTGATGAACCACTCCGGGTGATTGGTACAAATAGCGACATCAGGGTAGAGTAAACCAATAAAACGTCCCAGTAATCTGTTGTTTACAGTATAAACGTACACATTGAGCTTTTGGCGTTTAGCCAGCCAATATGTTAGCGGATTAAGCAGCCAAAAATTTAATCCCACGCCGTCAAGCTTAAGCTCACGTGCAAACTGAATAATATCAAACGGCTTAGTTCGCTCTAGGCCATACAGCTTCAAGTCTGGCCTAAGGCGACGCAAATGAGCAAGTTCCTCGAGCTTAAACGATACGATACTGACTGGATTACTAGGAAAATCGTGCAGTACCTCAAGCAGAGCTTCTATGCAGCCTGTTTGTTTGATTTCTATTAATACCGGGATATTTCCAGTCATTTTTAACGCTGCACGAAGCGTTGGTATTGTAGATTGCTCATCTTTGAGGATTATTGTTTGCAACTGCTTGAGAGTTAAGCTGCTCACTTTTTCACCGCTTTCACTTACATCACTCAGATCCGTGTCATGACACAGTACTAACTGGTCGTCGGCGGTTTTACGCACATCAAACTCGATTGCATCTACGCCGAGTAGTCGCGCCAATTCAAGACTTGGTAAGGTATTTTCGAGCGCTAACCCAGCCGCGCCGCGATGTCCGATTATCTTCATCACAACTCCCGCACCACACAAAACAGTCCAAGCAATGCTTGGTCTGTTTTGTTGTTCTTGGCACCCAGTATCTTTTTTACCTGCGATGCTCGCTTCACCGTACTATAGGTACGGCTCGTTCCGCTTCTCGGCAAGAAAAGGTGCTGTGTACTCAAGTGCAGAAGTTGTGGTCTCATATATGGACTCTAGTGTACAATACCAGGGAAATAAAGGAGAACTATGCCTGATTTTAATAAGATACTGGATGCTGGCGACGTAAATGGCGGACTAGTAAATACCATTATAGAAATTCCAAAGTGGTCGACATTAAAAATTGAATGGAACCGCGAATTAGCCTGTTTTGAATTAGACAGAGTGGAACCAAGTATTTTTGCCAAGCCAACAAACTATGGCTTTATACCTCAAACACTTGATGAAGACGGTGACGAGCTCGACACACTCGTGCTCACGAACGACCCTATTCCTACTGGTGTGTACGTCAAAGCAAAGGTTATAGGTGTGCTTAATTTTGAAGATGATGGCGAAAACGACCACAAAATTATTTGTATGCCAGCCGATGATCGCAACACAGGCGACATAATTACTTCACTAGATGATTTGCATGACCAATGGAAGCAAAAAATTGAACATCACTTCAACCACTACAAGGATTTAAAGAAACCTGGCAGCACTAAAGTATTGGGTTGGGGCGGAGTAGAAGAAGCCAAGAAAATTATCAACGATTGTATTGAAGCTTACAAAGCTTAGTTGTAAAAAACAGCAGCAACCTGATACAATTCACCCTGAACATGCTAATGCTAAACAGGGTGGGTAAAACATGAAAACACGGATTGCAATTAACGGGTTTGGTCGGATTGGTCGGAATGCCTTCAAGGTTGCCTTCGAACGCAGTGACTGCGAAGTCGTGGCTATTAATGATTTAACAGATACGCGTACGCTTGCGCACCTGCTCAAGCACGACAGTAACTACGGCACCTATCAGCATGAAGTCAGCTTTGATGAATCACACATTATCGTAGATGGTAAAAAAACCAAAATATTAGCAGAAAAAGAACCAGCAAACCTGCCATGGGGCGAGCATAAGATTGACGTTGTAATCGAATCAACCGGTTTTTTTGTTGACCCGGCAAAAGCTCGTGCGCATATTGACGCTGGTGCAAAAAAAGTAGTTATATCAGCTCCAGCCAAAGGTGATGGTGCGACAACCATCGTCTTGGGTGTTAACGAAGACAAGCTAGAAAGTGCTGAAGATATAGTCAGTAATGCGTCATGTACAACTAACTGCATAACTCCAGTTGCTGCGGTTATCGAGCATGCATTTGGTATCGAAAAAGCCATGATGACTACTATTCATAGTTATACCGCTAGCCAGAAGTTGCAAGACGCTCCGGCCAAAGATTTGCGTGAAGCTAGAAATGCAGCCGAAAACATTGTTCCGACTACTACTGGCGCATCAATAGCTGCAGGACAAGCGATGCCAGCATTGCAGGGGATATTTGGTGGTTTATCGGTGCGCGTTCCTACCCCAGTAGTTTCTATGAGCGATTTTGTCATTATTACCAAGAAGAATGTAACTGTTGAAGAAGTAAATGAAGCGTTTCGAAAAGCAGCTAAAGAACCGTTCTATCAGGGTATTTTGGCTGTTACAGACGAAGAGCTGGTCAGTAGTGATTTTATTGGCAACAGCCACTCAGCAATCGTTGATAGCAAATTAACTGCGGTAGTAGCGGGAAATATGCTCAAAGTAGTCGCCTGGTATGACAACGAGTGGGGCTATAGTAATCGTCTAGTCGAGGTAGTGGCAGACCTTGGCAAAATGCTGCATCAAAAAGAGGACCACGAACCTCATCACGATTAAGTTCTAGATATGAAAATCTACATAGGTACCGACCACAACGGCTTTGCTCTCAAAAATTCATTAGTAGTGTATCTGCGCAAAGCAGGATACGAAGTAATTGATAGTGGTGAAGAAAGATTAAACCCAGAGGATGATTTTCCTATTTTTGCTCAAAGAGTTGTTAATGAAATGCTCACAAGCGAAGATAAAGAACCGATGGGTATTTTGCTATGTGGTAGCGGTCAAGGGATGTGTATGGCAGCAAACCGCTTTAAAGGCATACGTGCAGCACTAGGATACGATCGAGAATCAGTACGGTCCAGCCGGAACGACGACGATGCCAATGTGCTATGTCTGCCAGCCCGACATCTAGAAAAAGACGCAACTAATGTACTAGTAGAAACCTTTTTAAACACACCATTTTCGCATGTAGGTAAATATCAGCGCAGAATCCGTGAGATTGATGATTTCTAAATGGCTACTATTTGTCCGACCATAACAGCGTTTGAACCGCACGAATACCGCCAGCAAATGGGAGTTGCCGCTAAATTAGCCAAGAGAGTTCATATTGACTTAATGGATGGTGAGTTTGCGCCCAGTAGATCACCAAACCTTCAGCAAGTATGGTGGCCGCACCATGTCATTGCAGACATACATTTGATGTATCAACGACCGATGGAGGTGTTAGAACAGCTCATAAAACTTAAACCTCATATGGTGATTGTGCATAATGAAGCGGATTTGCATCATATGCACTTTGCAGCAGAGCTTCATAAGCACGATATACAAACAGGGTTAGCAATACTTCAGGATACTCCGATTGAATGGACGGAGCAGATTATGCATAGCTTCGACCAAGTGTTAATTTTTTCTGGAAACCTAGGCTATCACGGAGGCGAAGCAGACACGAGCCTATTGGATAAGGTAAAGTTCGTCAAGCATAATCATCCCGATGTAGAAATTGCTTGGGACGGTGGAATTGATGACCAAAATGCCAAGACGCTCATTGATGCTGGCGTCGAGGTGTTAAACGTAGGTGGATTTATCCAGAAAAGCCCAAATCCCGAGAGGGCATATGATACACTGATAGCATTAGCGAGAACAGATAAAGGGACATGAAAAAACTAAGCCTCGAAGAACTTGAAAAGAAGGCATATGACATCCGGATGGATATCATAAAAATGCTAGAGCATGCCAAGAGCGGCCACAGCGCAGGACCATTAGGGCTTGCAGATATTTTCACGGCCTTATACTTTGACATTTTAAAACATGATCCAAAAAAGCCTGAGTGGGACCAACGGGACTTGCTGCTGCTTAGTAATGGTCATTGTGTGCCAGTGCAGTACGCTAGCATGGCGCATGCCGGTTATTTTGATAAGAAAGAGCTGATGACGCTGCGGCAATTTGGTTCACGTTTACAAGGTCACCCTGAACGAAGCAAACTACCAGGACTCGAAACAACCAGCGGACCACTTGGTTCTGGCTTGAGCCAAGCAGCTGGAATGGCTTTGGCGCTCAGAATGAATAAAGACCACCATCGCTGGGTGTACGTAGTGCTAGGTGACGGCGAACAAAACGAGGGTAATATTTGGGAAGCAGCCATGCTTGCAAGCAAGTACAAGCTCAATAACATCATTGCCATTACTGATCGCAACAACATTCAAATCGACGGACCGACCGAAAGCGTCATGCCGCTCGAAGACCTTAAAGAAAAGTGGGAAGCATTCGGCTGGTACGTTATTGATATTGATGGCAATAACATGGAAGCCATCATTGATGCGTGTGCCATGGGTCGCGCTATTGTTGAAAAGCCAGTCATGATTATTGCTCATACTATTCCTGGCAAAGGTGTTGATTTTATGGAATATGATTTTCATTGGCACGGCGCTCCACCAAATGTCGAGCAAGCCAAACTTGCATTGCATGAGCTTCGTACTCTCCAAGGAAAAATCCGTGGGGAACACGAATGAACCTGTATTTAGTTGATGATATTTTAGGCAAGGACATTGCAAAAGAACCAATTCGTAAGGGTTTTGGGCGTGGGTTATTAGAAGCAGGTATGCGAAATGAAAATGTGGTGGCTGCGTGCGCCGACTTGACTGATTCAACTCAGATGAGTTTATTTGCAAAAGAATTTCCAGAGCGATTTATAGAGATTGGTGTTGCAGAACAAAACTTAGTTACTGTTGGCTCAGGAATGGCAGCTTTGGGCAAAATACCCTTTGTCAGTTCTTATGCTGCGTTTAGTCCTGGACGTAATTGGGAGCAAATTAGAACCACAATTTGTCTTAACGATAGACCAGTCAAAATAGTTGGTTCACATGCTGGTCTATACACCGGAAAAGACGGCGCAACACACCAAATGCTTGAAGACATCGCACTTATGCGTGTTCTGCCAAATATGGTAGTAGTGGTGCCTGGCGGTGGCCCTGAGGCCGAAAAGGCTACGCTCGCGCTAGCTGAGGATAAACGGCCAAGTTATTTACGACTGGCGAGAGAGCCAACACCGATTCTTACGACAGACCAAACTCCATTTGAAATCGGAAAGGCATATGTATATGCGGAGGGGCACGATATAACTGTGATTTCTACAGGTACGATGACTTACCAAGCTATGGTTGCCGCAGAAAAACTATTTAAAGACGGCATTGATGTTGAAGTGATTCACTGCCCTACAATAAAACCCCTCGATGCTGCAACAATTTTAAAGAGTGCCCAGAAGACAGGTCGAGTTATTACTGTCGAGGAAGCTCAAATAAATGGTGGGCTTGGTGGCGCTGTAGCGGAACTTCTCAGCGAAGAACATCCTGTACCGCTTAGGCGTATGGGCGTCCGGGATCGTTTTGGGGAATCGGGTGATCCAGATGAACTACTGGCTCATTTTGGACTGACGGCCAAACACATCATGATGACCGCACACGATATGATGGATAAATAGAATAAAGAAAAGGTGGGACCATGCCGTTAACGTTAAATCAGATGCGAGCCAACTGCCAAGCAGCCCGGAACGCCATGCAGCGCGCCAGGACAGAGCACTTTGCTCTGGGTGCTTTTAATATAGACAACCAGGATACGTTGATTGCCATAGCCCGGGCTGCGTCCGCGAAAAAAGCGCCGCTCATGGTAGAGGTAAGTCAAGGAGAGGTCGAAGCTCTGGGCCTTGAGAATATCCGTGACATGGTCGATAACTACAAAACTGAGTATGGTGTTGAAATGTACGTTAATCTCGACCACAGTCCAACCGTGGCGGCTGCTATCGCCGGCATCGAAGCTGGTTTTGAATTCATTCACATCGATATAAGCCAGGCACGCAAAGATGCCTCACTAGACGAAATCATTGCCGAAACCAGGCAGATTGTCGATTACGCCAGGCTGACCGGCGCATTAGTAGAAAGTGAACCGCATTATTTTGGTGGCAGCTCGAACTTACATACAGAAAACATTGATTACGAAGAAATTAAAAAAACTTTTAGTTCACCTGAAGGTATGCGTTCGTTTGTGGAGGCGACCGGGATCGATACATACGCCGCAGCCATCGGAAACTTGCACGGCAAATATCCGGTCCCTAAAAAGCTGCACATTGACCTGCTTCGCGAATTGCGGGATGCGACCGATTGTAATATCTCTCTACACGGTGGCAGCGGTACACCAGGCCATTACTTTATCGAGGCAGTAAAAGTAGGTGTCAGTAAGGTTAATATCAATTCTGATATGCGAGTGGCTTATCGAAATACTCTAGTTAAAGAATTAACCGAAAACCCAAATGAATATGCTGTTATAAAACTCATGGACAAAGTAATCGATGCCGTCCAAGAAGTTGTTGAATCAAAGATTGACATGTTCAACGCCAGCGGTAAGGCTGTTGTGGTAAACTAAGCTTAAGTAGTATAAAAGGGTGGGGATATAAACAATGAGTCAAATTGATGTTCTGGCGATAGGTGATGTAGTAACCGATGCGTTTATTAAATTATTTGACGATCGGGCTTATACATTCGAAAACGATCATGGCAAATTTCTGGCGATGCCTTTCGGTTCCAAGGTTCCCTTTGATTATGCCGAGGTTATAGAGGCTGTCGGAAATGCTGCCAATGCCGCAGTAAGTTTTGAGCGTCTGGGCTTGCAGAGCGGGTTGATATCTAATGTCGGGTCCGATCAGTTCGGGCGGGATATGATTGTAAAACTGGAAAAAGAAAAAGTCGATACCCGCTTCGTCCATGTAAATAAAGATAAGATCAGCAACTACCATTATGTACTTTGGTATAAAGAAGAACGCACAATCCTTATCAAACATGAAGAATATGAATACAAGTGGCCACGCTTTCGTGAGACCGATATCCCTAAATGGGTCTACTTCAGTTCGATCAGTAAAAATGCCCTCGATGAGTATCACGATTTTGTGGCCGATTGGCTGGTGGATAATCCCGAAGTTAAACTCGCATTGCAGCCTGGAACCTACCAGCTTGAAGCCGGTGTAGAGCGCTTAAAAGAATTGTATGCACGAACAGAGGTGTTGGTGCTCAACCGTGAAGAAGCAGTGCAAGTCACAAAAGGGAATTATGATGACATTCATGATCTCATAAGTCGCTTGCATAGCTACGGTCCAAAAATTATTTGTGTAACTGATGGTCCGGCCGGTGCTTATGCTTCCGACGGCGAAAACCGCTATAAAATGCCACCGTACCCAGACCCAGCACCGCCCTTTGAACGTACAGGGGCAGGAGATGCATTTGCTTCAACTTTTGTGGCTGCGCTTATTAAGGGCAATACAATTGAAGGGGCATTGCAGTGGGCACCAATCAACTCCATGAACGTAGTTCAGAATACTGGTGCACAAAAAGGCCTACTCAAAGAGGACGAACTTGAGGCGCTGCTTTCGAAAGCACCAGAATGGTATAAACCAGAAAAATTTTAAGGAATTAAGCACAGAATAACACTGGTATCAGTACTATGCTTATGCTAATCTACTACTAACTATGTCACGCTTATTATCGGAACTTTTAGAGGCTGATGAGCCACTGTTCTCAATTTCGCTGCAGCAGCTAGAACGAGCTAGTGGTCACGGCGGTGCAGATGTACGGCTGACAGCCGAAATAATCGCCAATGTGCACCAAAAGATGCGAGAGTTGGGCCTTGACCCCCGCGACACAAGCGGACGCGAACTTTACCATGCACTAAGCGGACTGATTAAGCTACACGACTCTTTTCTAGCAAAAAAAATTGGAGTTAAAGATCACGGAAATGTTCGCGAAGTTTTAAAAGCAATCGAAAAGCATGCAAGTATGTTGCCGGTTCCCCAAACCACTTGGGCAATCAAACACAGCGTTGTAAAACGTATGCTCAAAACCATGCCCCCAAAAAAGGTTATGAAGGTACTAAAGTACCGTTCGGTTGATTCAATGTTAAAACGCGAATCAGTTAGCGAACTGCTGGGTGGTGTAAGATTTGCCGAAACTGAGGAATGGCAACATAAATTTGCTGGGCAATATGCCAAACTCACCCCAGGTGATTTTGAAACCAGAAAAATTGAAGTAATATATTTTGACCCTAAAAAGTGGAATGGCATAGCAGAAGAGTTTGTCAAGA
>JACDFO010000046.1 GCA_013815785.1 Candidatus Saccharimonadota bacterium
TTTACGCTAAGCCTCTAAAAAAATAGGAAATAATATGCCAAAACGAACGTTCCAACCCAAAAAACGCAAGCGCGCTAAAGAACATGGCTTTTTAAAGCGCATGGCTAACCGTACCGGCCAGGCAGTGTTACGCCGCCGCCGCTTAAAGGGTCGCAAGAAACTCACCGCCTAAGCAGCCTAAAGTTTGTAAAGTAGAAAGTTATAAAGCTGGCTTAGGTAGTCTAGCTGATACCTTTATGACTTTATAAACTTTTCACTTTATACTAGGAGTCAATGCTATCCCTCAAAAACCGATTTCATGGGCATAATACCGTCCGTCGCGTCTACCGGAGCGGCCATTCGGCGCGCAATACTTTAGGCAGCATACATGTTGTTCAAGGCGAAAGGGTTCCAATAACCAAGGTAGCAGTAGTGGTTAGTAGGAAAGTTGATAAGTCAGCCGTAAGGCGCAACCGGATCCGCCGCCGTATATATGAAATTATTAGAATCGGCTTAGATGATTTCAAAGCGCCAAGCGAGGTGGTTATTACCGTCTATCAAGCCGAAGCCGCGACTCTGCCGGCCGGCCAACTAGAGGCCTCGGTGCACGAGCTATGCAAAAAAGCTAAAATTCTAAATTAAGCCACTCAACTACCCAATACCAGCATTAAAGCTCTCAGGTTTTGCTGGATGCATCTAACGCTCATGCTTGGGTTTAACAGGGTAAAGCTGATATAGTAATACCACTGGTTTGTAAGGAGTAGGGACCGATTCAATGCTAACGACGCTTATTGTCCAACCTATTTTTAATCTGTTGGTGCTGGTATACGCGCTGCTACCGGGCCACAACCTGGGGCTGGCGATTATTCTTTTCACCATCGTTATACGCTTGCTGCTTTGGCCGCTGCTTAGAAAACAGCTGCATAACGCCAAGGCCATGCGCAAGCTCCAACCCGAACTCAAGCGCATCAAGCAGGAGTCAAAAGGCGACCGCCAGCGCGAATCAATGTTGGTGATGGAGCTATACAAAGAGTGCGGCGTCAATCCATTCAGCTCGATTGGTATCTTGCTTTTGCAGCTGCCAGTGCTGATTGGCCTTTATGCTGGCCTGCAGCGAATTATCAGCGACCCTAATAACATTGTTAACTTTGCTTACCCGGTGCTGCAGAACTTGGGCTGGATGAAAGAACTGGCTGTTGACATCAGTAAATTTGATCAGACCCTGTTTGGTTTTATCGACCTGACCCGCCCAGCCTTGAGCGCCCAAGGCACCTACTGGCCAGCCATGGCCCTGGTTATTGGTAGCTCAGTCACTCAGTATTACCAGAGCAAACAGCTAATGCCCAATGATAAAGATGGCCGCAAACTTAGACATATACTTAGGGACGCCGGCAGTGGCGCCCAGGCCGATCAGTCCGAAATCAACGCCGCCGTCGGCCGTAGTACTCGCTATTTTATTCCGGTATTAATCTTCTTCTTTACGGTCAACATCGCCTCCGCCCTTGGGCTTTACTGGCTAATCAGCGGCTTGGTTGCCATGATTCAACAACACCGCATCTTAAAAGATGACGAGGAAGAGATCGAAACCAAGCTTCATAAGAAAGATAAAAAATCGACCGCTCGTGTAGTCAGTAATGTGATCGAAGGCGAAGTCGTTGAAAAACCTAAAAAAGCAACTTCTAAAAAATCCGGCCCGAAGTCTAAAAAGGCTAAGAAAAGGAGACGATAAAAATGGAAGATGCAATTTTGTACGCCAAGAAATACCTGGAAGATTTATTATCATTCTTTGGGCTGAATACCGATGTTTATGCCACTAACGACGAAGATGTCATTGAGCTGAATATCCCATCTACTCATCTCAACGGCTTCTTGATTGGCCAGCGTGGTGACACTATGCGCTCGCTACAGTTCATTGTCAGTAACGCTTTAAAGAATAACAACTACGAATTCACAAGGGTTAATGTTGACGTGGCCGATTATAAGAAGCAGCGTGCCGAGCGCTTGGCCGAAGTCGCCCAGGAATGGTTTGCGGCCGTCAAGAAATCAGGCAAGCCAATGGACCTGCAACCGATGAATGCGGCCGATCGTCGTATTGTCCATAAGGTTGCTGCCGAGTCAGGGCTATCGACCGGCTCCGTAGGCGAGGGCAGGGACCGGCATATAGTGCTCAAGCCAACAGATTTTGCTACTGATGAGGCAGGCGGCACTGAGGAGGTTGCTGAAGAAACTCCTACCTCCGAAGAAAAGTAAGCTAGTTTATTGCAAATATTTGACAAGTGTGATATAATATAGATATAGAATGTTGATTTAATTACAAAGGATACCGTCCAGAGGGACGGATTTTTTATACTCAGAACGGACGTTTTAATGGATTACCTATAAAGTGCTGCACCATAAATTAAAACTAAGCATATCTTCAGATCCAACTACCATGTCCTGATAAGATAAACTAACATTGCATTTCCTTCTAGTCTCATTATCTTGGGCCTGTGAATATGTACTAATATCCGCACCGTCTACTTTTTGATTTTTCTCTAGATCGGGCACAGTAATAACATTCTGCTGTCTTATTAAATCAAAAATTTTATTGTAATTTGATAATAATTTTTCACCGTCGTCACTTTTCGCTGAGTAATCCAGACTAATCCCACATAACAAAGGACCACCGAACTTAATGTTTGGGTCATTCTCGCACCCATTTTTTTTGGAAATTCCGTTCACCCCGGCTTCCCGTAAAAGTGTATTAACTCTGTCGATATTATTATTCAGCTTTATTTTATATGCATTGTGGCCATTAATTTTAACAAAAACCACGATGGCTAAACACAAAATAACCAAAATAATACAAAATATAGTTATTTTTTTTCTGCTCGTTACAGAACCATGCAGGTAGTTATTTCTATTTCGTCGAGAGTCTTTCATTATCGTTTAGCATAACCTAAACGGTATAAAAGAGTAAGTACGATTGCGCCAGCTAGACCCGCTATAAAAACAGGGTAATTGTAAGGGGAGTTCTTAAGGCTAGTATCGGCCATGGAAGTAATCGCTGTACTATCCTCTACGGCATCGTTTGAAGAAAGATAAGCGTCACTGTCGCTAGTAATGTTTGCCGACAAAACACTTCCTGTTTGAATGGACGGGGTGCTGGCGGGAGCTTCGGAAGAGATGTCCTGCAAGCTTGGTTCCTCCGGTACCGTCCCTTCAGATTTAGCCAACACGTTGCTGCTAATAGCCGGCTGTTGTAATGGGGCAAGGCCGATTATGTCGTCACAAGCGTCATCTTTGCCATCTTTATCTATATCTTGTCCCGAGGTTTCAAATATACCGCACGGCTGTGACGAATCAGCTTGGCCATCTCCGTTTTTATCGGACTCGGAATGAGCAACGTATATGACTTTATATACATCAATTTTATTGCCCGCTAAATCTTCGCCGTAAAGATGGAGGCTGTGAAACCCGGTACTTACGGACGCGGGTATGTTTACGGCCGATCTTACGGCACCCTTGTTGTCCGCTGTGACGGATGCAAGCTCCGTGGGATCTGACAGCAGAACGATCTTTACTAAACTGGTTGGTTTAAAGAACTGTTTTATAGAACTATATGTTATATCCCACCAGTTTTCACGGTAAACAACATCATTAGATATAGTATCGTCATAGTTCAATTCTCTGACCTCGCGCCCAGTGCTTAACTTGTTTAAGAATAATAAGTCTGTCTCCTGGCTCGGGCCACTGATTAGTTTGTTTGGGGCTGGCATTGCCACGCTAAAATCGCTGGTTTGACTACGGATCGTTTCGGCAAACAGACGGTGGCCCTTGGCGTTTGGATGAAAGCTCTCGTTGCCAATTACTGAAGCAATATCGTCTCCGGCCGTTAGGCCGTTCATAGCTGGATATTCCGCACCTTCGCAAAAACCGTAGCCATTTAAGGAGTCCTTAATATCTACGTACTTGACTCCGGCATAAAATGCGGCTTGTTGGGTCACATAGTTCAGGCGCTCCATGAGAAGACTAGCAAACTCCAACTCATCACTATTAAGCCTGACGTTTATGGCGCAATCACCGTTGCTCTTTCCTATGTTTGGGTAGCCGATTATGTATATTTTTGCGTCCGGCTGGGTGGACGATTTAATTTTTTCATACAAATTAGTGAGCATACCAAATTTTCCATAAACAGACCGCAGTATCTCAAGCCGATCCTCGTAAGAGTTGTAGCAAGTGTCGGGTTCCAGGCAGCGCTTTATCATGCCGTCGAAGCCGATGTCATTACCAAGCATCGAGATAGTAACGACATCAGGATTACTATTATTGAAGTTATTGAGTTGGATATTAAAACCGGGCATCCATTTGCCTAGCTCATTGCTCGCCACGGCATCATCTCCTAAGTATTGGTTAGTTCTGTTAGGGTTTGTAAGGCTAATATCTATTATTTCTGGACCGATTGCATTCTTAGTTCGTGCGCCGCTGCATGCCACCGAGTGGTAGCTGTCGAGCTGGAGCTGCTCACCAATCAAATAAGGGTAAGAGCGTCTAGATAGGTGGCAGTTGTTTAAGCTATTTCCTTCATCAGTGCCCTTAAAATAAGAGTATGCACCTTCGCCGGAAGCGAACGAATCGCCCAGTGCAACATAATTCCTGGCGCGCGGTTTGGCGTTGGGCGCTCGCATTACATACCTTGTGTATCTCCCGCTGCTACCTGCGCTGTAATGGTAGAATACTAAGCTTTCATCGCCTCCAAATTCGGCCATGGTAAAGCGGTTGAAGCCCGGAACATTTGTTTTTAATAAATCGGTCAAATCACGGTAAGTGCAGTTGGCGTGCGATAGGGATAAATAAGCGTGCTCAGTGTCCTTGCAATCATTTAGGTCATAAACCCGCATCCATTGGCTGCCTACGGGTGCCGTTACACTCGCTACTGCATATCTGCCGTCATCGGTTATGGATAGTGCCATGAAGGGGTTGAATCCTGTGCCGTGCTGCATTGGCGCCCCGAAGTTCAAAATCTGTTTAGTAGCTAGATTTATTCTAAACATTGCATAGTTGACGGTAACACCGGTAGCCCACTTGCCGTTTTCGGAATAATTTATGCCTTGTCCCGCAGGTAGCGCCACATTGCTGCCGGACGATGTTTTGAGAGTCAGGCTTCCGGTTTCTGAAAGCGTGTGCGATACGGTGCCAAACAGACCAGAAGTTGTAGTTAACCCGGATCCATAGTGGAATCTCACGTAATTACTGGTGCTGCTGCCGCTGGTTTTAATTTCTAAAAACGTTCCTTCGTGCGGGGTAGGGCGCAGGTATGCCCCGATATTAGATATTGGGCCGGCGATAAGATTATTGTTAGCCACGAGGTTATTATCGGTACGAGCTAAGAGGCCAAGCGATGTAGAATACCAGCATCTATCAATAGTTTGCCGCCACAATGGCAACCCAACCGAAAACAAACGCGTCAGCATAGTTGTGTCTTCGCAAGTAGGTTTGTAGCCTTGCTGTACGGATATATTAAACTGATCTGGTGGTATAGACCACGATTCTTCTAGATTGGGTGATTGATTGAGATCAAGCCAAGTTTGGGGGGTGTTTTGGGCTGATACATCTAGCGACT
>JACDFO010000047.1 GCA_013815785.1 Candidatus Saccharimonadota bacterium
GAGCTGGCTTTGTGCCAGCAGTAATCCATGATCACGGTAAGGAATCTATTCATGTACAAGGTGAGTTTGTTGCGCTCAACAAAATCTTTGCTGCCGCCGGAAAGCATCACCCTGTTCAGCTTAAAGTTGGTGGCAAGGAACACCTAGCACTTATTAAAGATGTAGATTATGAACCTGCTAAACACCGTATGCGCCACATAGTTTTCCAAGCTATCAAGCAAAACGAAGAAGTAGAAGCTGAGATTCCTATAACGTATGCAGATGTTGAAATCCCCGCAGAAAAACTGAGTCTGCTAGTACTAAAACAACTTGATCATGTGGAAGTTAAAGCATTTCCACGTGATTTGCCAAATGAGTTAGTTGTTGATCCAGGCAAGCTTGCACAAGTCGGCGACAACATAACTGTTGCTGACATTAAAGCTCCAAGCGGTGTAACCATCCTAACCGCGCCAGAAACTCAGATCGCAATCGTAGAAATGCCGAAAGACCAAATTGCTGAGGCTGATGCTTCGGCCGCATCGTTAGCTGAAGATGCTGGTAAACCCGAAGAAGAGATAGTCGAAGATTCGACAGATTCTACGGAAGATAAAAAAGAAACATCAGAAGAAGCCTAACCGTTCTAACTACGCCGTAAGCAACACCTCTTTGTCAGAATAAAGTGCTCATGGTATAAATAAGAGTAACTATTAGCTAACGTGGTATAAGAAGTGGGGAAAGTCATGCCAGACGAGAGCACAAAAGAAGAAAATAAAAATATTGAAACAACAGATGATACTGAAAGCCTAAATCCTCATGTAGCAGGTGATGTTTTTCACCCAGATAATGCAACTGATGCCGAGCCTGAAGCTACGCCAGAGAATGAAAACATAACAGATTCAGCTACACAATCTAATCCAGTCGAACAGCTTGAAAAACCCGAAGCACCCAACGGCTTATTGGCTATACCTCCCCAACCTGTTAAGAAATCATCAAAAAAAGGATTACTAACGTTCATTTTTGTATTAGTGCTTGCACTAGCGGCTGCGGGCGCATGGTGGTTTTTGCGTGATAAGAATAGCGCCAATAATTCGCAAACAAAAGCATCTCAGGAGTTGCAAGAAGTTGACTTGATCCGAATTGGGACAACTGATGGTCCTGCTAATAACCTGTTTCCAAAAGAAGGAATCGGAATTAGCTATAGCCAGAGCCGCCAGGTATATGAAGGGTTAGTTGGTAACAAAGATAAGTCATATGTACCACTACTTGCAACCAGTTGGACGAACCCTGATGAAAAAACTTGGGTATTCAAGCTCAAACCTGGTGTAAAGTTTCATACGGGTAAGTTACTTACGGCAGCAGACGTCAAAAGTAGCATAGAGGAGCTTCAAAAACTTGATTTTCTAGGCTATTTATATGCAACGATTGAAAATGTAGAAGTGGTTAACGACTTAGAGGTGAGGATAACCACCAAAGAGCCCGACGCACTGTTACTAAATAGATTAGCTATTTCATACATTTGGGACCAGAACGCAAAAGATATCGAGGGAAATAACGGCACAGGTCCGTACAAACTGGATACAACAGCCGCGTATGAGGAATCAACAGCGACGCTTATAGCAAACGATGACTATCATCAAGGTCGACCAAAAACACGCAAACTGGTATATAAGATTTACGAATCTGATGCCAAGATGAATACGGCCATGAAAGCAAATGAGCTTGATCAGATGGAGACTGTGCTAAATACAGAGGCTGTAGCAGGACTTAGTGAAGCTGGTTTTGCAAAACTTGAATTTGAGTCACCAGGAACGTTTGGGTTGTATATGAACACGTTACGCGCTAACAGTCCGCTGAAAAATAAAGAGGTTCGTAAAGCTATAGCTCAGGCTATAGATCGTAAATCTTTAGTAGAAACGGTGGGCAATAATAATCTGCCCGCTTCACAGATAATTCCAAAATCATTGCCGGGGTATGATGCTACTGTCTCATTTCCGGAATTTAATATTGCTGCAGCCAAAGACACACTCGCAAAAGCTGGTTTTCCGAATGGAGTTACACTCGAATATTTGTATATTAAGGATATTCAACTCGAGCCCCCAGTTGTCATTAAGCAATTGGAGGCAGCAGGTTTTAAAATCAAAGCTGTTAGTTTTACAGAACTTGACCCCGTGCTGGATCGATCATATGCTGGCCAGTTTGATTTATTTTCAGCTGCCTACACCAGCGACTTGGCTGATTCGCGTGACTTACTTGGCGCACTACTGGAGTCTTCAGAACAGTCGTACCCTGTCTATTCAGACACCACCTTTGATAAACTACTAGAAGATAGTGACCGTGAGCTAGACCCGACAAAACGAATTGCCATCCTACAAGCCGCTAACAAGTACGCAACAGACAATCTACTCTGGATACCGCTGCGCACCACGGCGTATGTTTCTTTCTATCAGTCAAATCTTAGTCTCAGCCAGGACTTTAATGGTGGCGGTACCCTAGGTGTCTATTATTGGAAAGTCGGCCAAAAGCCTGTTAATTAAGATAGGTTTTTCTACAAGAGTTAAGATTAAAAAATGACAATTAATAGCTTCGAATACTCATGCGACTGAGCATTAGGACTAAGTTCTTGCTGTTAGTCGGACTATTGATGTTCACTGTTTTTGGGACAATCACAATATATTTAATTCAAAATAGCACAAAGTCGTTACGCAAAGATTTGCTAGACGAATCTAAGGCTTTTGCCAGCCTTGCAACCCAGCCTATCGGCAATACATTTGCGATTT
The DNA here is from genome assembly GCA_013815785.1 of Candidatus Saccharimonadota bacterium. Lineage (GTDB taxonomy): Bacteria > Patescibacteriota > Saccharimonadia > Saccharimonadales > JACDFO01 > JACDFO01. The sequence goes on from JACDFO010000047.1 coordinate 2,757, forward strand.
ACAAAGATTCCGGAACCATTAAGATTGACCAACAGGTGGATCAATTTATAGAACTGAACAACAGTATCACTAATGTTACGGTAGTAGATATCAATGGAAAGACTGCGTACTCACTGTCTGCAAAAGATATACCGCAAATCACTGCAGATGAGGCAAGTGCTTTCGAGCCAATATTTCGTAACAATATAAACGGCGCTCTTGAAACGATTGTCTATCCGTATTTCGAAGCATCCGGTGCGCACCGTCTCAGTATTGTCTTCTCAGTTTCAGATGATGAAATCAAAAGGGTTGTGCGCCAGGATGCGATTTCGTTGGTGTACTTCGGTATTGCGGCATTGTTTGCAACTTTAGCGCTGACGTATCTACTTATAGACCGCTTAATTATCAGACCGGTCCGTCAAGTTAGCGAGCAGGCCGGCGTAATCAGTGCCGGAAATCTTGAACAGCAGATTATCGTACATGGAGAAGATGAAATTGCCAGTTTAGGTCAGTCTGTAAATAAGATGGCTGAATCGTTGAAAACAAACATTGCTCAGTTGAAGGAAGTCGATAAAGTCAAAACCGAATTTATGATGATTACATCCCATAATCTTCGAACACCTCTCAGTATTATTAAAGGCTACCTCGACAATATGAGCCTGGTCATGAATGATGCCGATAAACTGACAACTTCTTTAAATAGAATGGGGGCAAGTGTTCAGAGGCTAGAAATTTTTGCTGAAGATATTTTGACGATTTCTCGTTTCGAACTAGGCAACACAGACTTACATACAGATACCATCAAGTTAGATGAATTTATTGGTCGGATCGTTGGTGAATTTTATTCTACAGCACAGCTGAAAGATTTAAAATTCGAATCTGACATACAGAACGGTGATAAGGAGCTTCAAATAAGTGCGCCATATATTCGCAGTGCCATCTGGAATTTGCTCGACAATGCTTCCAAATTTACCAAACAAGGTGGAACAGTATCGTTAAAGGCGAAGCGAGAGGCAGATACAGCAGTAATCACGGTTAGTGATAACGGAATCGGTATTTCGGCGATAGAATTACCCAAGCTCTTTACAAAGTTTCACCGTGGGACGTCTACGCTTGTTTATGACTTTGAAGGCACAGGTATCGGTCTCTATTCATCAAAAATGATGGTTGAAAAACATGGTGGTACTGTCACGGTGTCGAGCGAGGAAGGCAAAGGCAGTACTTTCACTATCATTCTGCCACTTTCAAAAACAGACGTAATCGGCTAAGGATATGTTTTAACAGATGACAACAGGCAATAAAATTGCTATGCTTTATAGCTGATGGAAAAGGTGATTTTATATTACAAATTCGTGCCGGTTACTGACCCGGAAATGACAAAGCTTTGGCAGTTGGAGCTTTGCAAAACGCTGGGCTTAAAAGGCCGAATATTAATTAGTAGACACGGTATTAATGGCACCGTCGGGGGATCATTGGATTCACTACGGCAGTATAAAAGCGCTATGAATAAATCGGTGTTATTTAAAGATATCACTTATAAGTGGAGCAAAGGTGGAGCGAACAATTTTCCACGTTTGAGCGTAAAGGCTCGTTCTGAAATAGTTAGTTTTGGGGCGGCTGATGAAATTAAAGTTGATGAAAAAGGTATAATCGGTGGTGGTAAACATTTAAAACCCAAACAGGTCCACGAGTTACTCAGTAAACGTGGCAAAGACGTAGTGTTCTTTGACGGCCGCAATAAATATGAGGCCAAGATTGGAAAATTCAAGAACGCAGTTGTGCCCGACGTAGACAATACGCGGGATTTTATAAAAGAAATTGAAAATCCAAAATACGATAAACTCAAAGATAAAGCTGTAGTTACATATTGTACCGGTGGTATTCGCTGCGAAATCTTGAGCACCCTTATGAAGAATCGTGGTTTCAAAGAAGTATATCAAATTGACGGTGGCATCGTTAAATATGGCGAAACATTTCAAGACGCCGGTGAATGGGAAGGCAAACTACATATTTTTGACAATCGAATGGTTACGCAGTTCAGCGATAGTGCTAAAGATATAGGCGAGTGCGTACATTGCGCAGGCAAAACGAGCAATTATGAAAATTGTGCGAATAAGCACTGTAATCGTTTAGTGCTCGTGTGTAACAATTGTGTGGCCCATGATCTGTGCGAAAAATGTGCAGTTGTACCTGTTTAGTTTCATATATTTATACACTAATTGGAAATAAGGAGAATTATACGCCGAGCCAAAGCCGGAGTCAGTGTCCTACGGGATACATGTAACTCACAAGCGAGGCTATATACTAATACATATGAAAGAGTTGTTGCGAAAGAAGAATACCCCACGTTTTGTGCCAGACTATTTAGCCTCGTCCCTGACAGATATTGATTTTGCTCTGCTTAAAAAAAGGGGAGTAAAGTATATTGCCTTTGATGCTGACAGTACATTAGTACCCTCACGCGGTAAGTTATTAGAACCCAAGACAGAAGCATTTCTAAAAAAACAGAGGCCTTTATTTAAAGATTGGTGTATTGCAAGTAACCGCATAACTAACGATTTGCTGCCATTAGCAAAAGCCATGGATGCGCACGTTATTCAAGCAACAATCTTAATAAGAAAACCGCAAAGACGGTTTTACGCTTGGGTTCTTAATTATTTTAAACCAGCTAAGCCAGAAGAGATTGCCATGATTGGTGATAAATTAATTGCTGAGATGTTTGGTGGCAAGCGGGCGGGTATGACAACGGTCTGGGTTGAAAAAATTGGTAAAGATAATCCTTGGGATCAGCTGCTCCAAGTCCGTCATTTTGAAAAACGGCTCATGAAAGCTTATATAAAA
>JACDFO010000013.1 GCA_013815785.1 Candidatus Saccharimonadota bacterium
ACGAACTTTGGCTAAACCTTTTCGTATGGTTTCACGCTTTTCTAAATCAACTGTAATAGTATCGGATGACATTAGGACCCCTTCTCGAATCTGTAATAAGACTTTTTATTATAGCAGATTTAGCCTGTTATACTGAAGTGTAATGGCATTAAGTATCGATAAATGGATTCTAGGTGGCGGACTCATCGCGATAGGCGGTACTGTATTCGCTGAATCCGGGCTACTTATTGGCTTTTTTTTACCTGGCGACACATTGCTGTTTGGTGCCGGTATCTTGGCCGCTCAAGGAGTATTTAACTTACCGTTACTGATTGCTGTCATCATATTTTCGGCAGTTCTAGGCGATAACGTCGGGTATAGTATTGGGCGGCGTAGCGGCAAGCGGCTTTTTAGCAAAAAAGAGAGCATTCTATTCAGACCAGAACATGTGCAAAGAGCCGAAAAGTTTTACGAACGTCATGGCGGAAAAACGATAATACTTGCCCGTTTTATACCTGTGGTCCGTACGTTTGCCCCGATGATCGCAGGTGTTAGTAAAATGCCTCGTAGACGCTTTTTTGTTTTTAATGTGATTGGGGGAGTTTTGTGGGGCGGCGGCGTTACACTGGCGGGCTACTGGCTAGGAATTAAACTGCCGTGGCTTGAAGACTTTATTACACCGGTCATTCTTGGTATCGTTGGCTTAAGCGTATTCATAGCGGTATTTCACATCATAAAGGACAAAAAAGTCCGTCAATTACTGTTTATGCGAATGAAATCATGGCTGAGTGTTATTTTTTTAAATAAAAAAATAAACTAGTAATTACTGTTTGCTTAACTTAATCGCTGAATATATAAAACGAGGTATGTCGGCTTCCCGCCTGTTTTGTTCACGAATCCGAAGTCCAAACAGAGGTGCGTCTTCTGTTAGGTTGTAAAGCGAAAAAGCCTTTCTGAACATAGTCTCGGATGTCATCATGACTGCTGTGCGCTGTGCGGCTTGCTGATCGTATCCTGCTTTTATCAAACCTACTTCAAAACGTTCTTCAACCTTATCAATCGGTCCATCGACAGCAAACCCAACTGCAATCAAATAACTACTGATTACTTCAAGAGTATGAGTATCGGTCATGTTTGGATCGCGAGTTAATTCCCACGTACTTACGTGCGCTAGGCCGTCCACGGCTGCATCATAATCTTCTTGAAGTATTTCTTGCCGAAGACTTACTAGAGTTTTATTCACCTATATATTATAACATACTTGTCAAGTAATTACCAGTATATGAAGCTGTAACTTTTGCAACCTTTTCTGGTGTTCCTTCAGCTAAGATTGTTCCGCCGGCAGCACCGCCCTCTGGGCCCATGTCTATTAGCCAATCGGCATTTTTAATAACATCTAGATTGTGTTCAATGATAATCATGCTGTTGCCTGTGTCTACGAGCGCATGCAATACACCTAACAACTTATCTACATCAGCCATATGCAGTCCGGTAGTCGGTTCATCCAGAATATATAGTGTTCGGCCAGTTGGACGTCGAGATAATTCACTAGCTAATTTGACTCTCTGAGCTTCACCGCCAGATAAAGTTGTAGCTGGCTGACCAAGTGCTATATAACCGAGTCCTACATCTACCATTGTTTGGAGTTTACGGGCAATCGATGGAATATTTTCGAAAAATTCTAAAGCTGTTTCGCAGGTCATTTCGAGCACATCACTTATAGTTTTACCTTTATAGTGAATTTCTAACGCTTCACGGTTATAGCGCTTACCCTGGCACACTTCACACGGCACGTAGACATCTGGTAAAAAATGCATTTCAATCTTAATGATGCCATCGCCCGAACAGTTTTCACAGCGCCCGCCGCGGACATTAAAACTAAAGCGTCCAGGGCTATACCCTCGAAGTTTAGCTTCAGGGACGCTTGCGAATAATTCACGAATTGGCGTGAATAGTCCTGTGTAGGTTGCTGGATTAGAGCGTGGCGTTCGGCCAATTGGTGATTGGTCGATAATAATGGCTTTATCGAGGTGTTTTATGCCTTCAATGTCATCGTGACGACCTGGAACCGCGTTGGCGCGCATAAGCCTGGCTGAGAGTTCTTTTGCCAAAATATCGTTGATAAGACTTGATTTACCGGAGCCCGAAACGCCACTTACGACCACCATTCTGCCGAGTGGAATCTCTACGTCGATATTTTTCAGATTGTTTTCTTTAGCACCTTTTATGAATAGTGTATTACCGTTGCCGGTACGTCGTTTACTGGGAACGGCGATTGACTTTTTGCCTCGCAAATACTGGCCAGTAATGCTTGCTTCATTTTGAGTGACTTCGGCCGGTGTGCCTGCTGCAACCACCTCACCGCCATGGATACCTGCCCCTGGCCCTATATCAAGCAGATAGTCGGCGGTTTTAATGGTATCTTCGTCATGTTCAACTACTAGTACCGTGTTGCCAAGATCACGAAGATGCTTGAGCGTACTAATAAGTCGTGCATTATCACGCTGATGCAAACCAATGCTTGGTTCGTCGAGCACATATAAGACGCCCTGCAAACCTGAACCGATTTGCGTAGCTAAACGTATACGCTGCGCTTCGCCGCCCGATAAAGTAACGGCACTGCGGGCTAAGCTTAAATAATTAAGCCCAACATTTTGCATGAACTTTAGCCGTGCACATATTTCTTTAAAAATCTGAGCAGCAATTTTCTGCTCTTTTGCTGTCAACTTAATCGTATCGAAGAGTTGATTAGCGTCATCAATCGACAGTTCGCAGATGTCCATTATTGATTTACCAGCGACAGTAACGGCTAAGACCTCTGGACGAAGCCGGCGACCGTGACAAACATGACATGGCCGTTCGCGCATAAAGCGCTCAATATCGCGGCGCATAAAATCACTGTCGGTTTCTTTGTGACGACGCTCGAGGTTAGGGATGACACCTTCGTAAGTTGTTTCAAAATCACGTCCGACACCAAGTCTGACCCTATATTTTTCACTTTCCGTTCCATACAGAATGCGATGTAAATCTTCATCTTTCAGTTCGCCGGTAGGTATATTAAGCGAAAATCCATAACGGTCTGCAACTGCTTGCATTTTTTTGGTATACCAAGCATCTGAGTTGATTCGATTAAACGGCCGGATGGCACCTTCGGCTATCGTAAGCCGGCCGTTCGGGATAACCATTTCTGGATCGACTTCCAGTCTGTTACCCAGACCCGTGCAGGTTGGACATGCGCCGTGAGGGCTGTTAAAACTAAAGGTGCGCGGCTCGAGGTCTGGTATTGCCACGTCAGGATGGTCAATACAGGCGTACATAAGGCTATAAACAAATTCTTCGTTTGAATCTGCGTTAATCACTTTTAACTTACCGTCGGCTAAATCTAAAGCCTGCTCAACAGATTGAACTAATCGACCTCGACTTTCTTGGTTGTTAACCAGACGGTCGGCAACGATTTCTATACTGTGTTTATAGTTTTTATCGAGTGTGGGGAATTCATCAAGTGCGTACACCACGCCATCGACTCTTGCTCGCGCAAACCCTGCGCGCTGAAATTGTTCTGGAACATGTTCGAACGCCCCTTTTTTATCGACCACAATCGGTGCCAAAATCATGAGTTTAGCACCTTCAGGCAAGGATGTAACTTTGTCTACGATAGCTGCAGCCGTCTGACGTTCGACAGGTTTATTACAAACTGGACAGTGTGGGATACCGATACGGGCATACAGTAAACGCAGATAGTCATAAATTTCTGTTACGGTAGCGACAGTACTACGGGGGTTTCGGCTGGTAGATTTTTGGTCGATTGAAATCGCTGGACTTAAACCGTCTATCTGGTCAACATCAGGCTTGTCCATATTACCCAAGAATTGGCGAGCATAAGAACTAAGTGATTCTACGTAACGCCTTTGGCCTTCGGCATAAATAGTGTCAAAAGCTAAGGAAGATTTGCCGGAGCCACTCAGCCCAGTAATGACTACTAGCTTATTTCGCGGAATCTTAACATCAATATTTTTGAGGTTATGTTCCCGTGCTCCCTGTACGGTTATAAAATCACTCATAAAAGCCGAGTAATTATACTACTTTTACAGGGAAAAATCGATACCCTTTAAGCTGCGTACTCCCGTGGGTAGAAATCAACAGGCTCAAGTGTCGCCTCGCGTGCCACCGTGAGTTCGTCGAATGATACAGGTGTGTCAGAAGTGTCCGCCAACAAACTATTCATAACATCGAGTGTCCTAAATAATTCATGCCTCGTCAGGTGTCCCTTGACATCTCCACACGTTACATGAAGTGGCTCGACATCACGCATCGCACCCTTAATACCAATTCGACCCATTTTCTGTCGTACGCCGTAGTACTCGAGTTCCAAATCTTCACTTTCCACCTTGTATCCCAAATTTCTATGCTTGAAGATAGCTGCCGCACCTAAACGCACTTCCAACTGGTACGGGAAGTCTTCTTTGATTTCATGTCTTATACTTGCTGCTTTCCTATCAAATTCATAGCCTAAGACTATGCCCCGGTTTAGTTGTGCACCCAGTTTTGTTTTGGGCATTTCTGTTACGTGTAACGAAGGACGAGGGATGACAGTGTCAGGGATTTCCCCGTCCTGGACAAGTCGTCTAAATGTTTCTAGTATCGGTGTTTCTGATTCATGGGTTAGACGACGTCTTATTCCAAAGGGTTCTGGAGCTTCACCTTTGGCTGCCATTCGAAATTCTCTATTGGACGTGCGCCGACTACGCTGCGAGGCGTCACTTCTGAACTGTCTCCCCATGAAATCTCCAAACCTTTATATTTTTTGCGAGAAATCTTACACTCTTATGGTAACAATTATGGTTTAGTATGCAAGCGTATTATCCGCAACAGTTTTTTAAGATATAGCTACTGTATACTATGGAGATATGAAACGTGTTTTACGGTTCTGGAAGGTGTTTATTTTCGACCTGGTGGGAATAGCCCTGATGATACTCGCCATTTTGACGGGCTGGTTGCCGGGTCCCGGTGGTATACCACTTTTTATTCTAGGCCTGAGTGTTCTTGCGATCCATCATGATTGGGCTCAAAAATATATCGATCAGCTAAAAGACTATGTTGACTCTCTCGGAGATAAGATCTTCGTGGAAGACAAAGATGTCCAGCTAGCCTACGATATTATCTGTCCTGTCATGGTTGCTGGCGGAATTTATTTACTTTGGCTACATAATGCGACTTGGCAAATCACACTAGGAATAATATTACTATTTACAGGAGTGACTGTTCTGATTGGTAACCGAAAACGTTGGCAAAGATTTATCGCTAAATTTAAAAGAAAAACATAAGCTAAATAAAATATTATTGCATCTTTTGCAATAAAGGTATACAATACGCTTCAAATAAGTGGGAACGTATATTATGTTAGAGTTTATCGTCTTGGGTCAGGTACCAGGCACAACAGTTCAAATCACCTACGCGCAGGTACTGATTGTATCAGCTGTATTATTAATTGCTGGAGAGGTACGACTTCGCATTAATCCTACTTGGGCGCGAGATATCGCCAGAGTAATAGATAGCGTTAATCTTTAAGTTTCTTCGGGCATTATTGACTGTCCGTATAACTGCAACTCTTCTAATAAGTAGCGTTTCTCATCTGACAATCCTTTTTGCTCTGCTAATTCGCCGAGGCATGCAAAAAAACGTCCTAGTCTACTAGTATTGCCGCCGCTAAGAAGCTTGCGGTTTCTATAGTTTTCCCATACCGTTCTGTCTTCGTCTGTCATGATGCCAGAATAATTACGGGCTTTATACAAAGACAAAAGCGTCTGTAAGCGCTGATCGTGGAAAGAGGTATCTATACTATTCAACTCTTCGCCTGTAGCCGAGCGAACTAGTCCCATTTTTGTCTTATCCTCGCCTCCAAAGAAACCATCGTATAACCGCGAATCAACTTCTACTTCATCTTCAAGTAGTTTGGCTTGCTGTTTTTTATCCAGCAGTTCAACTGCTTGTTTAATCTTGCTACACAACTCCTTCTTAACTTTTTGAAGTTTTTTAAAATTTTCCATATAGATTTTTTGGTCAAGTCCGAGTCTTTGCTGGCTTGGTTCATCTAAGACCCCTAATGGCGCAATAGCGGGACAACGATTGTATTTAAGAGTCTTTACCGGTAATCGAGGACCTGAATCATCCCTACGTCTGCGCCATGCTTCTGCTAAGGCTCCAGCATCCATAGAGGCGTATGGCGTTGGATCGTGCCGCAAATCGAACTCGAGCGCTCCGCCTGACTGGCTTGGATGTTCACACACGGTCGCGACAACAGTGGTTTTTTCAAATTCGCTGGCATATTTTCCAGAAGTATAGACAAAAGCTTGATCAGAATTTACTATCTTCTTTACTTCATCTTTTGTGCGTATTTTGAGTAGATAGTTAAACAAGTCAGGCTGTTTAGTTTTTATAAGTTTCGCAAGTTCTATCGAGGCCATAACATCACTAAGCGCGTCGTGGGCATTTTCGTGAATTAAGCCATTTATGCTTGCTAAAAGCTCTAGCCTATTTGTAGCTATACCCTGGCTATCTACCGGCCATTTTATGCCTTCAGGTCTAAGGGCGCGAGTCATTCGTACTAGATCCAATAAATCCCAGCGCGACTTACCGTCCATCCATTGCCATTCATAAGCATCATAGAAATTACGATACAATAAAAAACGCATGAACTCATCGTCAAACCGAACAGTATTAAAACCGACAAAGATTGTGCCAGGAACAGCTATCTCTTCACTAAAAAGCTTCAGAAACTCAACCTCAGAAATACCATCTTGTAAGGTTCTTTGAGGCGTAATGCCTGTTACTAGGATTGCATCTGGTTCTGGCACGACATCGTCAGTCATTTTTATCAATACATCGTGTGGCTTGCCAATCGGATTGAGTTCCATATCTGTCCGCTGACCGCCAAACTGCATAATTCGAGCTTCTCGTGGATTAAATCCGGATGTTTCAAGGTCGTAAAAATAGAATGTATTGGTCACGCTAGTATTCTAGCTTGCCAATAGTTGGGTTGCCTATAGTAATTTTGTCTCCAGGTTCGATATCGTCACGGATAAGGCCGTGCATAATACCCATTTTCTTCATGATGTCACGCAAGCGCTGAGTACCATGAAAACTCTCAAAGTCAGTTCGGTGCGCAAAACGTTCGATTTTCTTGCCTGTAACTACAAAACCTGTCTTGGTTTTTTCAACATGCCACGCCTCTTCGTTGCTTATGGTAAGTACTGGTAAGCTTTCGGTTTCTGCCTCGATAGAAACTTGCGTTGCACGCTCCAAATCGACTATCGTTTTAAGTTTTTTCAGAAGAAGTGGAATGTTTTGTTTACTAAAGGATGATATTGCCATAATCTCAGTGCCCTTTGGTGCCACTTTTTTAAGCTTTTTAGTGAGATCAGAAATTATTTCGTCATCAAGACCTTCTATTTTAGTTAAAACTACCATCTGCGGGCGTTTGGTTAGGTCTATTTTATATGCTTTTAGCTCGTTTTGAATCGTTTTGAAGGCTCCAACGACATCTTCATCGTAACTATCAATCAAATGCAAGAGGACGCCTGTACGCTCGACGTGCCGCAAGAATTCATCTCCCAAGCCCTTGCCTTCGCTGGCTCCTTCTATAATCCCAGGAATATCAGCTACAAGAAGACTTGAGCTGTCACCAATATCAACAACGCCAAGATTGGGGGTCAAAGTCGTAAATGGGTAGTCGGCGATTTCCGGGCGTGCATTACTGATACTGGCCAGAAAAGTGGACTTGCCGGCATTTGGTAGTCCCACTAAACCAACATCGGCAATCATTTTGAGCTCTAGCACAAGTTCTAATTCATCACCATCTTCGCCTTTTTCTGCCACTCGCGGCACTTGGCGTGTACTTGACGTAAAGTGAGCATTACCGAAACCACCCTTGCCGCCACGGGCTACAATCGCTTTTTGGCCATCATTGGTCAGATCAGCCAATACTTGGCCTTCTGAATCTACGATTGCTGTGCCAACTGGTATCTGAACAATCAAATCCTTGCCACTACGTCCATGCTTGCGCTGTTTTGAGCCAGACTTACCAGGTTCGGCCTTTAGCAGTTTTTGAAATCGAAAAGCAGCTAAGGTGTTTTGATTACGGCTGGCTTGCAGAATAATATCACCACCATCACCACCATCACCACCATCTGGCCCACCTTTATCGACATAAATTTCATGTCGAAAAGACACAGCACCATCGCCACCATCACCAGCCTTTAACTGAATCAAAACTTTATCTACAAACATGTGTTTTATTTTACCGTTTATCTAATAAGAAAATAGGGCGTACAAAAGCCCTATTGTATAGTTAATTATAACATAATTTAGTTTATATACGAATAGCCGGCGGCTTGAGCAGGTGTCAGCGTCTTATGACTTACTCGACCCCACCCAGCAACGTTCATCTCGGATACATTCACACTACCGTCTGCATTGATTGATTCTACGTAACCGACATGACCATAATAATCACGTGGTGGTGTCCAGATTACTGCGCCGGCTACTGGAGTATTGCCCACGCCGAGACCTGCTCGCTGACCGAGAACTTTCCAAGTACTGGCATTTCCAAGGTTGCTTGGGACAGGCTGGCCGTTCTGAGCACGTCGAATTGCTGCCCACCATGTACAGTAACCATAATCATAGCCGTTGCCGCCATATATTGGCGCATAGCCGCCCCATGCAAAGCCAGAGCTGCCTACCATAGCCGATCGCGTAACAGGTTGTACTCCGTCAGGAATCATAATCCTCTGCCCAACGCTTAGCCCGGCAACTTCAGCGTCGTTAAACTCAGTTATTGCTTGCTTGCTTGAATTAAACTTAATAGCAAGACTATCGGCTGTGTCGCCACTTTTTACGACATAAATCAATCCATTTACTGGTGGGATAGTAATCTGTGTACCGGCATCAATAGTATTGCCGCTCAAACCATTACTCCATCGAATACTATTTGACGTAATGCCAAACTTTTCGGCAATACTGGTAATGGTTTCTCCTGGCTGTACAGTGTAGTCTTTGATATCTCTGTGGGATTTGGTAGCCGTTGCAACCACTTGAGTTTTAGCGATTACTTTGTCGTCTGCTGGTGAAATACTTAATTGAGCGTTGACGGAGTCTGCATTTGTCGAAACAGAACGTGCTTCGTCTAGCCTAGTCATATTTGCTACGTGCGCAGCGATGTCAGCAGAGGATAGCTCGTCCAATGGGTTGATCGCGGTTCCATTTGCAGCAGCAGCCAAGGCATTCTGCTTACCGGCTTGACCGGTTGAAGGACTATTAATAACAAAAGTAATGACACCCACTAGCAAAGCTACATTAGCAGTCAGTAAACTGTAACGGATAAGTCGCTTACGAGACTTTTTCAGTGCCCGCTGGAAATTCCGGCGGCTAGTTTTTGCTTGGGGGGTAAGCCTACGGCTCAATGTTGTTGTTTGGGTACGAATTCTTTCTCCTGTTGGTGCCGGTTCTTAATTGTTATATAGGGAAAGTTAAACAATCCCCGTAATAAATGTAAAAAAGCGGCTCCGGTTGTAACAAATAAAGCATTAGACTTTAAGAGTCACCGAGAGATAATAGCAAAAATGAGACAAAAAAACAAGTTTTTGCACCCCTGTTGACCTCTGTAATAAAATACCTTTACCCCTGTTAAGGCACAATAATCTAATTACATAGTATTTTGCAGTGTGTCCTTGTCAGTGCTTCATGTTCTTCGATAGTATTCGAAAAATAAGTTTTGCCTGGACGGCCTTGCTCGTCAGGATCACCGGCTACGAAGAATAAATAATCTGTTTGTGCAGGGTTTATGATTGCTTGTAGCGATTGTTCACCGAAGTTACTGATAGGCCCCGGTGGCAACCCTTGATTCATTCTTGTGTTGTATGGAGAGCTGTGAGCAATCGCAACCGCGGCGGCTTTAGCAGGGTCTTTCGCAAGCGTAACGCCATCGATGATAGCACCGTAAAACGCTGTTACATCTGAACCCAACTGAATGTTGGATTTAATTCTTTTCAGAAAAACTTGGGCTACGACAGGTTTATCGTCGGCTGTGCTGACTTCTTGTTCAATGATCGATGCAAGTATCAGACCCTGATAAACCGTTAAACCTTGCCTAGTAATACCAGCACGGACATCTGGAGTTAGCCGCTTTTGCATTTCATCTAATGAAGCTTTGATTATCTCGGTTGGTTCTGTGGTATTGGTTTTTTGAAAAGACTCTGGATATAGATAACCTTCGAGGTTAGCTCCTACCGGCTTATCAACTAAGGCCGGATGGTCTGCATATGCTGCGGGATCTAGCGCTGCATCAACTTTATCTTCATCAAAACCATAATTTATCAGTGTGTCTCTAATTTCATCAATTCTTTTACCGGGAAGAATTGTAATCAGGTCGGTACTAACCTTTCCATCTGTCAAAACCGAGACGATTTCTGAAATACTTTGACTCGGATTAAATGGATAGCTGCCAGCCTGAAGCGCCTCTAGTCCGTCGTTAGTACGGACATACCATTCAAAAGCCCACGCTGCACGGATGAGTTTGGCGTCTTCAAGAAGCTTAGCAATTTCTTCAACCGTAGCACCGTTAGGTACCGTAATCTGTTGTGTTTCACTTGAGGTACCCAGTGGTCGCAAATTGAGTTCGTAGGTCCTCCGAATTACTAAGACCGTTATGATGATTACAGCTAAAAGAACCGCTCCTATAATTAATAAATTTTTTGGCCAGTGCCGTTTTCTAACCGTTCCGGTTGCGTAAGAAGTTTTCATGCTTTTTTCTCCATACTATGTATATTACCAAGAGTTTTTAAATAATCTTCCAGAATATAGGTTGCTGCTAATGCGTCTATGTCGCCCTGTGCAAATTTTTTACCTTTCGCCCGCAGCTCTGCCTCGGCTTGACGCGAAGTGAGGGCTTCATCTTGCAAGACCACTGTTAACTTAGTTTTTGCTTTTAGCGTAGCTGCAAAACTTCGCACAGATCTGGTCTGGTCTGTATCATGACCGCTTAAACTACGGGGTAACCCCACAACTATTGTTCCAACTTCTTCTGTCTCTATGAGTTTCAGGATTTCATTCCAAATATTCTCATTATTTATTAGCACTGTCAGAGGACCTGCTAGTCGGGACGAGGCATGAGCATAAGCAACGCCGATTCGACGCTCACCGTAGTCGAAAGCCAATAAATTAGTCTTTGTTGTCAGCATTATCATCGGCCTTCTGTTCAAAAATGACAGTTATCTTAGAAGTTTTCTTTGGGGTGGAAGAAACCCAGAACGGACTATAGCTGATCTCGACATCGTTAATTCCTGGCCGACTCTTGATAGCGTTTGAAGCTTGATTCTTTTTCTTGCCCGCGATTTCTTGCTTGATAGCATTTTCGTCTAGTTGCGGACCTGCCAGTGCCTGTGTCTTGAGCACAAAACGCACATCACCATTCGGTTCTTTCGCCAATATGCTTACGTTAGCGTTACCAAGACCATCATCAAGTAATACTTGTTTTGATTTATCTATCTTACTGTCGACACTCTTAGCAATCAGTTCTTTTAAGTCGTCTTTCTTAACACCCGTCATCGTATATGTAGTAGTAGACGAGACCGTAACTTCAGAGGCTTCATCGTTGACATTCGGTGTACTTGTAATGGCCGGTGCACCTCCAGCAAATGTATCTTGAAGTGCGTAGTAATCTGTGGTTTCCAAATCCGCCTTAAGTTCGTCCTTGACTGCATTACTGCGGTCGGCAATTTTTTGTTTGGCATCATCGATGTCCTTTTGGGCAACAACTTTAACAATGCTCGTCGTACCACCCGACATTGCGCTGCTATCTACTCCCTTTACACCAGAAAATCCAGCCACAGTAAACGTGCGGTCTCCGCTTATATTGTATTGATCGCCAGCATTCTGTGCCGTCACGCCCACTTGTTCGGTTGCCGTTTTACATATTTGCGTCCCAGTAAAGGAACTTTCGTCAAGTGTTACGGCCGCTTGGGTAATAAATGTAAAATTAGCTGTGCTAACCCCAGTTCCTGCAGGAATCGTTACATCGCCAGCTTGAGGACTACAATTTTGAAGGGTGACGGTGCCACTTGCTTTCATGCCTTTATCTAATTGTCCGGTTGCAGCAACCTTTTCTGTTTCAGTTTTTTTGAGTTCTTTATTGATAGCGGGCACAATAAGCTGTTCTTCGTTTATTTCAGTAGCTGACGGGCGAGCTGTCAAGGTCAGTTCCGTGTCAATACTATTCGAGTCAGTTTTAATAACAACTTTTGCTTTTGGTAACACCATAAATGCAAAAACATACCCTACGATCAGCAAGATAAGTGCCAAGACACCCAATACGATACGCAGACGGAATTTATTAAAATTAGGAATCCTGATTTTTTTCTTGGAAGCTCCTTTGGCAGTTGTAGCCGCGGCGGCAAGTGCTTCTGGTTTGTCTTCATTATCAACTTCTATAGCCTCTTCTTCGTCAGCAAGCTGCCCCACAGGTTTGGCGGGATCTAATTCAACATCGTCAATATCATCTTGATTTACTGAAATTGGTGTATCTGCGGTGATTGGCGCGGCTGGAATAGCTGGTTTACTTTGCAAGGTCTTAGCGACATGAAGGCCTACCGCACCAGCCAGAGGCAATAGGCTGGTTTCAGAAGTAATGAGAACTATATTCTTCTTGGCATCATCAGTCACGCGTTTAAGCAGTTTCATATTGACGATACTTTGTAGTGTTGCAGCGCGTTTAGGCAGCACCAAAGCCACGATTTTCTTATCGGAGCTTTTAACTTTATCAATAATCGTCGTTATTTCGTCGTCGATATCAATATATACGGTGTCTTTTGATGCGCTTGGCATAATCTAAACCTTTAAAATCCTATCAATTCGTTCGCGTATGGAATCAGTCGGTTGATTGTTTGCCTGCGCGATCGTGTCAACGCCGACCCGTAATAACCCCATTGCAGTAATAAATGTATGGTCGTTCACTTGGCCTGATTTGTCAATTATGCCTACTACCTGACTCGGATCTATATGTTTAATAACAGGCTTACGTGTAAATGGTAGTTTTGTGTACCATTTATCGTTTTGCAAACGATCTACAAGCATGTCAAGCGATGAACCACCACCACAGAGTAATATCTGATGAGGCAGATGATCGAGCTGATTAAACTCGCTAAGAGCAAGTTCAACACCGCTTATCCAGACGTCTAATGTCTTTTTGAGGGAATCTTCAACAATTTTATGCTTGTGGCTTGGTATACGATTACTGCCGATTGACAACTTAAGTTCTTCAGCCTGAGAAAATTCTACTCCCATATCGCGTTCAACCGACCGAGTATAGGCTCGCCCCCCTATTCCAAACATTTTAGTTCCCTGTACGCCACCTTCTTTAAGAACCGCAATATCTGTTGTGCCGCCACCAACGTCCATCAAAATCGCATTCATGGTTACATTTTCTGTGTCACCGATTACTGACCGTGCCACTGCAAACGGCTCAGCGGCAACCGCCAATAAATCAAGATCAAGTTCTTGGGCAGTTCGTTCGAGTGCACCGATATGCACAAGAGGCGCAAATGCCGTATAAAGCTGCACAACAACGTCTTTGCCCTGGAAACCTACGGGATTCGTAACGGTATAGCCATCAATCTCAATACCTACTAGCGCGCTGTTGACCAATCGAATCTCGACTTCTTTTCCGCCAAGTTCCCAAGCAAGTTGTTGCTTAGCCTTCTTTTCGGCACGCTCCTGGACTAATGTGATGATTTGCTCAACTTCAGCGATGTCTAGTGGCTTACTAGAATTTTTTCGACTGCAGCGAACCGTGGTGGTAGTGCCCTTTACAAGCTCGCCCGCAATACCTATAACTACAGTCCGAACACTGACGCCTGCTTGCTGTTCGGCCTCATGCAGAGCTTGGTCACAATTTTTTACTACTGTTGCAATATTCGCTATAGCACCGGCTTGCATATCTGCCAATGCTTGGCGGGCCCTACCTACACCGATAATTTCTATTTCGTTATTCTCAACTTTAGCAATTAACGCTTTGACAAACTCAGTGCCAATATCCAATGCAACCAAATACTGGCCGGAGTCTTCGGTTTTATTTTTTCGACTTAGAGCAGTCTTTTTTAAGTCCTTAATCGCCTTTAGCATAATCGGCTTCATTGTACCATAAACAGAGGTAGATATTAAAGCTGAACGTCAATTTTCGAAGGATTAACGCGTGGATGTGTTGCAATCACAGATGCCGCACCTTTTAAAACATCGTAAAGATTTTTACCATTGATCAGGCTTACGCCCAGGTCTCCAACTACAATGGGCTCAAAAATCATCACTTCTTCTGGTTGAGTCGATAAGTGACGTCTCAGCCCTTCGATGGGCTGTGGCTGGTTCTACAACTAAGATAAATTCTTTGTCAGTTGTGCGCTCAAATACTTCAACGGTGGCGGTTTTTTGCATAAATTCCCCTCTTTATTTTAAGCTAAGACTGCTTTGATTCTACGGACACCTGCCGAACTGGCTTCTTCTTTAATTATCCTAAACTGCTTATCGTTTTCTTTCAACTGCAATGTATGTTCGACGTGCGGTCCGCCGCATATTTCGAAGCTGAATGGTTTAACAGCACCGTCGGCAATCATTTTATATACTTTTACTGTTTCGCCGTAGCGATCACCAAACTGCCCCAGCGCACCCTTTTCTTCAACCGCTACTTTAGTCGGAAACTCCTCAAAACTAACCTTCAAATCACTATTGATCTGTTCGTTCACTATGTTTTCTATTTGATTGATTTGGACTGGTGTAACTTTTTCTGAATGGCTGAAGTCAAAACGCAGACGTTCTTCGGTAATATTGCTACCACGCTGAATGACGTGATCGCCCAGTACATCGCGGAGTGCCTGATACATCAGATGCGTAGCCGTGTGATATTTTTTGTGTTGCAGGGTTTGCCCGCCCAAACCACCTTTGAATGTACCCTTGCTTGCAGTTTGGGATCGTTCTCGCTGCTGCTTCATTAAAGCGTCAAATTCTTCACGCCAATTTTCGCTGATTTTAACGTCTTGCTTAAATGCCTCTTCAACACTTAGTTCGACAGGAAAGCCATAGGTATCATAAAGCTTAAATACTTCTGTACCAGTTAACCCATCTTGTCCTAACTTGCTAAGCTCACGGACACCGGCTCGTAGCGTCTGGCGGAAAACTTTTTCTTCTCTGACGAGTATATCGATTATCTCTTGGCGTTTCTCAGCAACTTCCGGAAAATCATCTTTGTATAAATCAGCAATCGCCGGAACAACGTGCTCAAGAAAGTTTTGGTCTATACCTAAATCAAACGCGAATCGTATAGCGCGACGCATCAGTCTTCGCACAACATAACCCTGTTCTTTGTTGCTTGGTGAAATACCGTCTACGCCAAGGAAAACTGCTGCACGCAAATGGTCGGCAATAACTTGCATGCTTTCTTTGTTTAATTCGTATTCTTTGCCGCTTATTTCTTGCAGTTTTTCAATAATTGGCCACAACACGCTTACCTTAAACATATCTGATGAGTTGATCGCAGCTTGAGCAATTCGTTCCAAACCGCCGCCAAAGTCAACGTTGGGCTTAGCTAATTCTTCAAAACCAGTCTCTGTTCTTTTGTACTGCATGAATACTTGGTTTCCAATCTCAACAAAACGTCCTGAATCACTGGCCGGATGGGGCTTACCAAATCCTTCAGCGTGATTTTCTTCACCAAAGTCGTAAAAAACTTCGCTGTCTGGACCACATGGATCTCCTATTGGCGTTTTCTTAATTCCTCCTGCGCGACTCCACCAGTTTTCGCCATCGTCATAAAAAAAAATTCGCTCGCCAGGATTGATACCTCGTTTGTTACCATCGTCCTGCGAACCAATTTCAACAATCTTGGCGTCTATGCCTTTTTCTTCAAATAATTCTTGCCAAATCTGCGCCGCTTCATCATCGCGGGGAATACCATTCTCTTCGTTTCCAATAAAACAAGTAACGTACAGCTTTGTGGGGTCGAGCTTTACCACTTCGGTAACGAATGTAAAGAACCAGCGAATCTGATCTTTTTTAAAGTAATCACCCATGGACCAGTTTCCTAACATTTCAAAGAAAGTAGTGTGCCGGTTATCCCCAACCTCTTCGATATCCTGTGCGCGTAGGCAGGTTTGGCTATCCACCAAACGGTTTCCAGCCGGATGAGGTTCACCAAGCAAATACGGAATAAGCGGTTGCATACCAGACCCCGTAAACAGTGTGCTCGAGTCATTTTGCGGCACCAAAAGCGCACGCGGAATCACCTGGTGTCCACGGCTAACAAAGAAATCTAAATAAGCTTTTCTAATTTCCTGTGCAGTCATTAGGTATAAGTTTACCAGATTAAGCCTTGGGTATGCTTAAATAGGCGGTAATGGAACAGACACGATTTACTCGCCTACTACTTCGCCCTTCCGCTGGAGGGCTTATCGGCATCATAAGTCTAGCGCTACTTATCATGATAGTCTCGGGCTTTTCGTATACGACCCGTAATAATTTGTTCTACGATTATCTCTTCGGTGCCGGCAGTTCAGTTACTTTAATCGAGACTTCGCAGTCTAGCGTAGCTGTTTTCAATGAGACAGTTTTTGGCAATGCAACCCTCAATAAGATACTGTTCTTCGTGTTTTGGATGGTGATTGGTTTAGTCGTGTACGTACTATTGAGCGGGTTTGGCGCAGGAGTGAGCTCCGTTGAACATGCAGCGAATGAAGCACAATTCGTTCATGCCAAAAAATTACGGTTGGGCTCAGAGATTGGTCTCAAGGTGGTACTACATAGTATCGGCTTTGGCCTTCTGCTTTTGTACTCGATATTTTTGTTTAAGGTATTACTACCATTCGGTGTTTTGTGTGCGCGTATAGTTGCTGGAAACCTTCGTCAGCCTATAAATTGGTTGTACGGCTTGCTCGGTTTTATCGTTTTATGTGGAACATTATATATCGGTTTGATTCTGATACGATTCTTACTGCTTCGCCCTAGAATTTTTGGCGGCCAAGAAGATTTACTTGAGGACGAATTAAAGCATCACGGCCTTAATAACAGCTCAACCTAAGGTTAATTACTTATTATAGGTTTGACGCGAATAATCTTATCTTTACCTGAACCATTGTCAGTTGTCAGATATATGTCATCAAATGGTCCTGAGGTGATGCTTCTGATACGGCCAAACTCGTTTTCAAACAGTTTTAATTCTTGTTCGACTGAGTCGGCGTTTTGATTTAGAACCAGCACGCGTACGTGTTTGTCCTTCAGCACGCCAAGCAATAATGATCCTTCGTAGCTTTTCCATTTACTTCCGCGTACGAATGCTCCACCACCGATTGCAATCGTAGGGTTACCTGAACTCCAAACAGCCGCGATAGCGTCTGGATATTTTTGTGTATCGGTCATGTTGACCGATTCGTTATAACCCGGGATTGGATCCCAGCCAAAATTACCAGGAGTTAGCGGATTAACTTCATCGTCACGACCGCTTCCGTGTTCCATACTAAACCCATAATTTCCGTTTTTAATAGAATCAAAAAACGCTAAACCCTGAGTGTTACGATGTCCATAACTGTAAATCCGGTTGTCGAATGTAATAGAGAGATTGCCGGATACACCTGCTCCTTCCCGATCAACACGTAGAATCTTACCGCCCAGACTTTTTGGGTCTTGAGAATTAGTACCGATTGCAGCGTCTCGCCCGTCCCGATCCATAAGTTGCCGTCGGCGCCAAAGCCAGGGCGACAACCAGAATGGCGACCAGAAGATATTGGCATACCAGTAACTATATCTTTTTGCTCGATCAACCCAGTGGCATCTGCATTTATTATCCACCTGCTCACACGTACATCTTGGGCAGTGTTATAGCAAGCATATATAAAATTATTCTGATCGTAATCAGGATCAACGGCTAATCCGAGCAGGCCGCCCTCGCCACGGGCTAATACGTTCGGCACACGAAGTAACTCAGTTTTTTTACCACCCGAAAGTTTGCTAATCATACCGGCACGTTCACTAAAGAGTAATGTCTGGTCGGGTAAAAAGACAACGTCCCAGGCATTGGTCAGCCCTTCCACAATTGTTGCTGTCTCAAGCTCAGGAAAGCCTGCTTCATTACTCGGTGCACGTACATCGGTGCCCGTATTACCAGGAGTAAAATTTGTAAATAATTTTTCCTTGAATATATAACCAAACACCATGAGCGTTAAAATTACTAAAATTATAAATAATCGCTTACGTTCCATGCTTATAAGTATACCTTGCATAACCTAGGCGACTATACCGCCACCAACCACTCGATTGCCATCATAAATAACTGCAGACTGGCCAGGAGTCACAGCCCGAACTTCATCTGACAACGCTACAGCTAGCGTGTTTTGGTCCTTTTTATGACCTGATGGCGCTACCTGTAGCGTACCTTCTATTAGCGGTGCGCGGTATCTGGTGCGTATTTTATACGTCTTTGACATGTCAGGTTGGCTGTTTATCCAGTGAATATCCGTCAATTGAAGTTCTTTATGCCATAGTCGTTTATTGTCTAAATCGGTTGTTACATAAACCGAGTTTTCTGCCATGTTTTTGCCCGTTACATAATACGGTAAACCGCCTCCGACGTTCAGCCCATGGCGTTGACCAAGAGTATAAAAGATTGCACCGTCATGCTGTCCAATCTCGCGTCCAGACTCGTCCACGATTGCGCCTGGTTCGGTCGTCACATATTGTTCTAAAAATTCGCGTATGCCCACTTTGCCCACAAAACAGATTCCTTGGCTGTCTTTTTTTTCTGCCGTAACCAGACCCAGCTTTTTTGCTAGTGATCGCACTTCAGCTTTGGTCTTAAAATCACCTATTGGCATAAGGCTTTTTGACAGAGCTTCACTAGTTATCCGGTAAAGGAAATAGCTTTGATCTTTATCTGTATTGTCAGCCACGTGCAGTTCGCTATCACTGATTTTTGCATAATGTCCAGTTGCGATCATATCAGCACCATCCGCAAGAGCAGTGTCCAAAAATAACCGAAACTTTACTTCCTGATTGCACATAATATCCGGATTTGGGGTACGACCGGCTTTATATTCGTCAATCATGTAGTCGACTACCTTTTGGTGATACTCTTTCTGAAAGTCATAAACTTTAAAATCAATCCCAAGCTGTACCGCTACGCGCTTGGCATCCTGAAAATCTTCTTTCCATGGGCAAGGCATACCGGGCAAATCTTTTGTCCAGTTTTTCATATAGACGCCCACGACATCGTAACCCTGCTCAAGCAGCAGCCCAGCAGTTACCGAGCTATCGACTCCGCCACTCATCCCAACATACACAGTTTTCTTCATAACCCGCCTATTCTAACAGATGTACATCCCGAAGGCTTCTGGGGTTCATGCTTGAGTGCACTGTGCAGCCAGTAGCGAAGCGCGGACGGAGCCGTACGCATAGTACGGTAAAGGAGTACTGGAGGTGCTGGCAATGCAGGGTGCCAAGAGTGCTGGCCTGCCTGCTGGCCCTGCCAGAAGGCAGGCCAGCACGGCATGAGCCTCAGAAGGGTCTCTCGCCTTGTTCGATTTTTTTGCGAAGTACCTTTAATTCGTACTTTTTACCAAGCCAGAATGTAAATATTATTAATGGGATCAAAATAGCTGCTGGCTGCCATAATATTTTAGCTTGTGGGGTTGTCGTGCCGCTTTGTCCGTCATCACCACCCTGCCCACCATTATCTTGACTGAGTGCGCCGTTAGCGACACCAACTAACTGCAAGAAAGCTATACCACCGTTCTTATCCGTTGCTTTGATGACGATATTGTAAATACCTGGGCTATCATACACATGTTTTATGTCGAATGTGCCGGGGAACTGCTGGCTAATCAGGTCTGGTGTTTTACCATCGCCCCAGTCGACGCTTACAGCATATGGCCCTTCGCCCCCCGACAAGATTATCGGCCATACTAACGTC
>JACDFO010000014.1:0-7384 GCA_013815785.1 Candidatus Saccharimonadota bacterium
CTAGCCAAGTGCCAGAGGTGGCAGTGATTGCATTTATAGGCTTTTAGGGTCGCGCCGTGTTGCCAGTCGGCGGCCAAGCCTGCAGCAGTGGCTTCTTTTTTAGTATCAAAGACTGATTTATCCGCGCATGGCAGTTTTAATTCTTCGCTAACGCTCATCGATGAACTCTTTACACAAATATTCAAAAATTGAGTTAGTCCACCCAAAACCAGTTTGGGACGGATACAACCCTTTGGCTGGTGGTTTGTCGGGGCTGACGACATTATACTTTTCTAGAAATACACCGTGCTCATTAAACCAGTTCAGATTGGTTCGTAGCCACTTCATTGCTATTCGTCTGGCATCATCTTGGTAGCCATACTTCAGTAATCCCCTTATGACTAAAAACTGCAAAGGTGCCCAGCCGTTCGGGTACGCCCACTGGGTAGGGGTGCCGATAAGAACAAATTGATTGAGCGTTTGTGTATCTGTCGTAGCTAAGCCTCCTCGGTTTTCAAACCGACGAACCGACTTGACCATCTGAGCTGCTCTTTTTTGATCAACCATTCCCGCCCAGAGTGGGTAAAAACTAGCCAGTGAACCGACCGTACCACGCCGTTCTTTAGAAAAGTTATAATCGTAATACACACTTTTAAGCTCGCTCCACATCAACTTATTCATGGTCTCTGCCCGGTGTTCTGCTGCAACTTCCCATGTAACCGCCGTGCGCGTATCTTTGATCAGCCGATAGTAACGCGCTATGTCCATCTCGTATTTATACAGAAGTGCATTGAGGTCGACTGGCACAAAATTCAGAGCTTTGCGACCAAAACGCGGTGTCATATCCCAACCACTTTCGGCTTCTGCCAAATCGTTCAAATAATTTATATCGTAGTAACGGCTCAGACCCTGATATACCAGCCTGGCATTCGGCTTGGCACTGCCCATCCAGACCGTTTTGTACTCGGCCTCAGCGACCCCGATTGCCTCTTTTAACCACTTTTCACTCATATCGTAAGCGTCATAGACATCCCAGATAAAACTGGTCAAAAACGGAGGCTGACTGCGTCCCATCAGGTACGTGCGAGAGGCGTTAGGAATTACTTTGAAGCGCTTGAACATCGTAAGTAAGTTTTCGAGTATTCCGACGACTAGGTCTTTGTGGTCGGCGTCCATTTGTCCTTGCACCATAAAATAACTGTCCCAGTAGTACATTTCATTGAAATCAAATTCGTGGCCCTCTTCATGGGCTGGTACTAAATACTTATTTGGAAGCCCTACTAAACTTTCGTCGTCTTTGGGATGAAAACGTTCCAATTTTTGCCAGTAATTGGCAATATAAACACGCGCTGTCGCAACGTCCTCTGTACTTAAATCGTTGCTTTTACGAAATGGAATGTATTTTTTTGCTCTGTCTAACATTCCTCATAGATTATGGGTTAGTGCTGACGCCGTCAACGCTTATTAACAAACTTTATATAAACTTCTACCGAAGCACCCCAGTTAAAGCACGCAAGTCAGGGGTATTGTTAATAAATGCTGTTATTTCTGGCCGATATATCTCCATAATTGCGGCGTCAAAATCATTGCGTTGCTCTAAATCTGTTCCCGGATTTTGCTCCCTGTATTGGTCACGCATCTCGCCGTGACCTCTAAATAATTCATTTAATGGCCGATTTACTAAAATGGCTTCATTTTCTAAGATAGCGATAGTCAAGTATGCTGCCGACTCGTACTGCTCGGTCGTCATTTGCTTTTCCTGGGCAGCTTCTACTTCAAAACCAACAGACCTGCCATCACCGGGTGGATCGTGGCGAAGCTTTGCATTGTAGGGTGCTGTTTGTATTACTCGCCCGTTTCTATCGATAATAAAATTAATACCACAACACGGGCGACCACGATTCCCCATTAGATCGATAAATTGACGTACATTCATTTCACCCACTGGCTGGTCAGCTGTTCCGTCTGAATTATTATAGCTAGCCGTAAAATGTGCCGTGACCCATTCGGTGGCATTCTGGGCAATACCAGAATTTGTTGGGCTAAAATTAGCATAGCTTTGTGCGTAATCGAACCACGACTGATCGATTGTATTAAAGAAATTTTGATAGCCTTCAACTGTCAAATCCATGGCTTCGATTGCTGTCTTCGCCTCAGGTGAAACAGGTTGAACTTCTGGGTTAAAAAATGTTTGTACGTTTATTGGAGCTGGTTCTACAATAATTTCAGGCACGATAACCGGTGCGGTCTCAGGTGGGGCTAATGGTATTGTTGTGGTGTTGGTGGTAGTGGTCGGAGGAGTGACAGTGGTTTCCGTAGATGTAGTAGGGGGCAGTGTCGTAGTTGTTTCAGCAGGTGCATCAATTGGACCAAGTCGCATAGTCTGTGGTACAACCTCACCCATTTCTTCCAACTGGCAGGCCATATCAGTTTCATCGCACATTGTTGCCTCAACGTCATTCATAGGTCGGGTATTAAACGCAATCGTAAAGGCGGCAATTGCCAAAAAACCTATAGATCTTTTTTTCCAATCTGCTTGGTGTTTCCATACCTCTGGGGCGGCAACTGCTTCTGGTCCAATTTCGCCAAGGCCAATAAACTGGCGACGCGTCAACTGTTCATTCGGCACATACTCCATAGCACCATCAACTTCTACTTCCACTGAAGTTTTCATTCCCCCTTGCATACTGCCATTTTACATACAATCGCCGTATACGCCCAGCCGTCAAACCGACAACGGTTTAGCCGTAGTGTACAATTATCGCTAAGATGTTCTGTACAAACGATGATATTAAAAAACTCGGTACAATTCTGGGCGTGTGGGCGCATCCAGACGACGAAAGCTGGTGTATGGGAGGAGTAATGGCTAGCGCTGCCGCCAACGGCCAACGCGTAGTGTGTGTTACTGCAACACGAGGTGACGCGGGCAAGACAGCTGATGAGGCCAAGTGGCCACAGGCGCATTTGGGCCAAATTCGTGAACGTGAGCTAGAAAAGGCTATGAAAGCCCTAGGCGTAACAGAGCACGTATGGCTAGATTATAATGATGGCCAGCTATCCCAGGCTGATCCGGGGGCAGCTGTTGAGCAAATCGTTACAATTATTAAAAAGGTTAACCCTGATACTATCTTTAGCTTTGGCCCAGACGGGATTACAGGGCATGCTGATCACAAGACTATGTTTGAGTGGACTGCGAATGCACGTCGCAAAACGAGTTCGAACGCAGTATTTTATAGAGTTACCGAAACAAAGGAAAAGTACGATAGCATCGGTCGAAAATGCCATGAGGCGTTTAATATTTACTTCAATATAGATACACCCGTTACCATACCAACTAAAGACATAGATTTGTATTTTGAACTGCCTGAAGGTGTCTTGGAAAAAAAAATTGAGTCCTTGCGAGTTCAAGAGTGCCAGACAGCAGGTATGTTTGCGAGTCCCTTGGGGCTCGAATATATTCAAGAGTCCTGTGCATGTGAGGCATTTATGATAGTTAAAGTATGAGGAAAATTTTAGCTATTGGCGCTGGACTGCTCTTACTGTCCCCTGTTGTTGTGAATGCCCAAACCGACAATTCACTACGTATCTCGCCTGTCAAAAGCGAATTTACTGCTCAGCCTGGCTCGACAGTCCGGGCTAACATACTTTTACAAAATCCCACCAATAAACCTCTTCAAGCTCAGGTATCAGCCAAAGATTTTGAAGCCGGACCAGAACGGAACGGTGAGCCGAAAATATTGGACGGTGGCAACCCCAAATTTGGCCTATCTAACTGGCTAGCTGACGCTAATCTTTCAAAGGTTCTAACAGTCCCAGCGAACCAGACTATCGAGTACGAAGCTGTGTTCAGGGTACCCGCCGCGGCGCAGGAGCGAACGTATTTTGGTACTGTATTATTCACAGACAACTCTCAGACAGAACAATCCCAATCAGTTGGCAGTCTAGTTTTTATTACCGTCGGTCAGCCTGAAACCGAGCTAGCCATAGACGATTTAAAATTTGGTGAATCAGATGATGCGACCAAAAAGTACGGACTATTTACAGCTAATGTGGCCAATCAGAGCGACGGTTTATCAAATCCAAAATTAAGACTGAAAATTACAAACGATGAAGGAAAGATTATAGTAGAACTCAATCAAGACAGCGATGGCTCTGTTTTGCCAAGTTCAAGCCGGAACTATACTTTTACCCCGCCGGCAAAGTTACCGAATGAACCACTCACGGTAACCGTATCTGCAGTCGATCAAAATGGTACGACAGCCGACAAAAGCATTCAGTTAAATGACGTACTGGGAAATCAAGCGATTACTAACAACGTCCAGAAAAAAACATTTCCATGGCTGAATCTACTAGGTGGTGTAGTTTTGCTTGCGAGCATCATCGGCGCTGTTATGTATATTAAAAACCGAAAATTGAAGCACCAAGAACCTATAACTACTCAGCCACCCGACTCTCCCTCTCTGGAAAATGTCGATACACATCCCGATATAAAGCTTTAGCACTACCTGAATTTCAAAACCCCACAAAAACACTCGGTCATTTGCAAACAGCAAATGACCTGTCAAGAATTTCCAGTGTTATCTTAGAGGTTTTGAAATTCAGTTTATTACTTACTTTACCGCAATACTTTTTGCCAGCTCGTCAAAACCAGTCTGGTATTCATTAGAGCCCTCGTAGACGTATTCTACTTTTATGATTCCTTTACCGGTATTTATGTAATAAGCCTGTACTGTCGTAGCTTTTTTATACGAAGAATCCTGGTTATATACTGTTTCGGCCTTCAAGGTTTTTTTATCATTTATAAATAGTGAGCTACAGATATGCTTGCTAACATTCTGAACATTCTGAAGATCATTACAATCATCACTGTTACTTGTGTCAACAGAAACTTTAACCGGTGCACTCGGATTGGCATCACAGTCAACCCCACCTGCACCAGCTGGTATTATGAACACCGACCCGGCCGCATTCGGGCATGAGGCTTCTGTCCAGCCATCAGGCAATTTAAACGTTACTAACGATTTCACATCTTCGCCACTAGTACTGGGTGTTGTGCTAGCTTGCTGGCTACTAGTTGGCTGGGGTTGATTGTTGTTAGAGGCATTATCTGAATTACTGGAACGTCCTAGCAACCATCCCAAAAAAAGTGCGGCAAGAATTAACGCTGCAATCAGTAAAGTTACTTTTTTCACCTGTACATATTTTCGGTCGTTATCTGGATTCATCGAAGACTCCTTAGCTTTTAATTTCGGTATTCGGGAGTTTAGCTTTTATTTGCTCGATCTGGTCTACCGGCAAGCGATTATTTGAAATGTCTAGCATTTTAAGTCCTGTCAGATTTTCTAATTCAGTAGGTAGCGACTCTAGGCGATTGTTTTCTATATTCAAGACCTCTAGGTTTTTCATATTTCCTATCGCAGCCGGTAATGTAGTTAATTGATTATTGGACAGATTAAGCGACGTAATGTCGGTCTGACTCAGAACCGATGCGGGTATTTCAGTTAATTGTTGGCCGCTTAAATCCAAAGATTTATTGCTAGATTGAGTGTTTGTCGTAGGAGGAGTCTGGCTGGTTTCAGAGCTCGATTCTGGCCTGCTTACAAAATACCCTACGCCAAACGCGGTTAATACAAGCAGCAAGGCCACAAGGGCAGTAGATTTCTTTGTCATTAGGTTCAATACTACACCTAACAAACGATTCTGAATGCGATATTTCCCGCATATCGATTGATAAAAAATACACCAACCGAAATTGATGCATTTTTGGAGGAGCTGCCGGTAACTGCCACCGGGTCCGAAGGTTTATCTAATCAATCTATCCTACAGGTATAGTCCGTTTGAATAAGATTACAGAATTAAAACGAACAAAAAACTGCAATCTTTGACCCATAGTCTTAGTACGGTTTACGGGTCAAAAAACCGTAAGCGTCCTTGAAAATATGACGTCAGCTGATGCTAACAAGGCATCGCATCAATGACGGCTTACGCGTTTAGGCGTAAGCTGGTGCGAAAGCTGGCACTGTAAACAGGCTAGCTAGACGCTGAGTAAATGTTTTTGCATTTATTCTGGTTTTGTCTATACGCTGACAAGCGACCTGCTGATTTGACTGATAAAGTCCAACGTCGAGCATAATTTCAGCCCCGCGTATCTGTTAGCCTTTTTTAAGGTTAACCTGTGCATTATACCACTTATGTCAATAATTGTCTATGCAGGTAGCGTTATCCTGGCTCCGGCAAGTATCATTCGGACGTCCAATAATAAGTCAGTAACCTCATCGGTTGAAACTAATTCTCGGTGCAACATGTCGCCAAGTCCTTTATCAATTAGATGCAATGCACCTTCTAGTGGTTCTTCATCAACTACCGGTTGGTCTAGTATTGCGTGTTCCATGGTTTTATTTTTTAATCTCCTATCTGCAGTCATCATATCACAGCAACAAACAACTGCAAGACTATGAAGTCGTTTGGCATAAAATACGCCTAATTATCCATCTAGCGATATATCCCTTTATGTGTTGAATGGACGGTCGCAAGCACTTGTCTTGCCAGCTTGGCAAATACACTCATGCATATTCTTCAGTATCTCTACGAACTGCTCTTGTTGTTTTTCGCTTAATCGTTCAAACATAGGACTATGAAAAGTATTCAGTACTTCCATAGCTTCTTCGGCGAGTCGAATGCCCTTAGTGGTAGGTGTCGTTATATGTTCGCGGCGATTGTGGGGACTGACGGTGCTTTGCAATAATGATTTATCAATCATCAACCTGATCTGTCGACTTATGCTTGCTTCAGTTTGTCCCAAAGCATCAGCGATTTGTCGCTGCTGAATATGTGGACTGCGCTCGAGCACCATTAGTATTTTAAACTGAGAAAATCCAATACCCAGACGTTCTTGCAATACCTGATCGTTTTGACGAGCCATAGTAATCGCTACGTGCTGTAATAAATAGCCGACATTATTATTGGGATGCATAAGTGCATGATAGCATAAAACACTTTACGTGTTAATACTTAACTAGTTAAGTATTAATTTGCTGATATAGATCATACCAATTTTTTAATGATAACGCTTGAGCCCGTAAACCAGAATCTATCCCCGCGCTATCGAGCATTTTTCTGGCTTCTACTTTACTAATCCTCAGTCCCCCGCTCAAGCTATTGCCGAGTGTTTTACGTCGCTCGCCAAAACCAGCCTTCACTATCCTGAATAATTGTTTCAAATCTGCACCTGGAAACTGAGGCTCAATTCTTCTGTTCAGTACAAGTATCTGAGAATCCACCTTAGGGGGTGGCGTGAACAGTTTGGCCGGCACCTCAGATCCAAGCGATACTTCCCAGTAAATTTGTGCAGTAACGCTCAGTAGTGACATTTGCCCAGGCAAAGCCGCAACCCGCTGGGCTACTT
>JACDFO010000014.1:7394-19723 GCA_013815785.1 Candidatus Saccharimonadota bacterium
TAACACGGCTTTTTCTGGCGGATTAGATGATTCGCTCAACGTTCTAATAAGGTTGCTGGTTAGATAGTATGGAATATTGGCGACTATTTTATACTTTGGCGGCAAAGCTGTTAAATCAAAATCTAAGATGCCTTCGTTATGAAGAATAAAGTCTTTACCCCCATACTTCTTAACCAGTGCGACCAGAAGGCTTCTATCTTTTTCAACGGCGATAACTGCAGCACCTTTTTCAAGCAGTAGTTCAGTCAGCGTCCCAGTTCCCGGTCCGATTTCTAAAACCGTATCGCCTTTTTGCACGTCGGCAGCCGCACACATCGCCCCTAAACTAGTTCGGTCATTCAGCCAATGCTGCCCCAACTGCTTCTTCGTCCTCGGTCCATCATTCATGACCATAGTTTGCCCGTATTAAGATCGTAAATCAACATATGAAAATAATTCCGGATTTACTCCGGAATTATTTTATCTATTTTCAGGAGGAGCAGTCCGAGAGACGAATTTATTTCGGCGCCCGGCACGCATGAGGAACCCGCCCGGGGTTCCTCATTACCTTCTACCACCAGTGATTCACCTGCCAAAAATTATAAGCGGCGTTCCAGCTACCATAGCGTCCCACGGCGTAACCATTAAAGAATCGTAGCTGACAGTCGGCGTCATTGGCATAATTAGGGCAGGCGTTCGTAAGTTTGGTGCCGGGACAGGCCTGACCAAGCCCTAGGCAGCCGCCGGCGTTACGAGCATTGAGCCGCCAACCCGACTCTCTGGATATGATGAATGACGCCGAACCGTGTTGAGATTCTGGGATACCA
This sequence comes from Candidatus Saccharimonadota bacterium, assembly GCA_013815785.1. GTDB lineage: Bacteria > Patescibacteriota > Saccharimonadia > Saccharimonadales > JACDFO01 > JACDFO01. Next base: position 8,201 of record JACDFO010000014.1, read on the forward strand.
GCCGCAGACATGAGCGCAGCGTGATCACCTGCGACAATGATCGTAGGTTGCTTGGTCCCTTTCACTACGATTTGTTTGACGGCTTCGACAGCAATAATTTCTTGAATTGGCTTGCGAGCAATTTCAATTCCGTTTTGAAGCTCAACTTCGTATGTGACGACTTTGCGACCAGCATTACCAGCTTGTCTAATCTGAGTGGTGCCCACTGTAAGGTTTGGATCGTTTATCGTTTCTACCGGTGCTGCGATCGTTTCTTCGCGTGCGTCAATCTGTCTTCCGAAGCGGGTTACAAAAATCTGCGTCTGTGGAGTAAGCGGCGTATCAACTGATGGTGTAATAACATCATCTGGCAGTGTCTGTATATTCTTTTCTTTCAAAGCATCACCGACAGTAGCCACGTGCGTACGAACCGGAATATTACTGCCATATAAATTGATTATTGCAGGCGTAGCACGGTCAATCACTATAGTTTCTGCTACTAAATCACCTCGCAAGACGTCTTCTGTTTCAATTACCGCACCACGGGCCTCGACCTTGTCTTCTGGATACACCATAACACCCGCTGCTTGGGCAGCATCACGCGGCGCTGGTGCGGCGGTAACGGTTGTAATTTCGTTGTCTCCATCAACGATGGTAACGGCTCGTGCATTATGAAAAGTAACACTAAAATTAGAATCTAAAATTTCGGTATCAAGTGCTGGTTCGACAATATCTTTTTCTTCCACAGAAATATTTAGGCGTTCCAAAAAGTCTTGTACGGTTTGGGCGCGTGTCGGGATGACCTGTTGCTTACCGTCAATAGATAAATTTACTAGTTTAGTATCGCTCGCACCGACTGTTTTGCCATTACTAACCACAAAACTTGTCATAGCAATGAATGACAACAAAACAAAAGTCATGACCGGTAAAGCAAATGGGTGGCTCCGAAGTGGATGATTTATAAGCCTTTTCAGTAGCGTATGCTTAGGGCTAGACTTTGTTTTTGCTGATTTTTTAAGTTTTATGGGCGCTTTAGAAGTAACGACTGTTGATTTACTAGTCGTCTTATTTGATTGTGTCGACCGCTTTTTGGCAGGCCGCACATCCATAGATAATATTTGAGATTTCTTTAGTGGAAGTTTAGCGCTCATAGATATATAGGTTTGTACTTTGGCCCTGAGAGCAAACGACTTTCACCGCCAAAACAAACCAGCTCGTATTCTACCATATTTAGCTGAGTTTGTCCCAAGCTTTGAGGGCTGGTTTAAGGAGTTGTTCGGCAGATCTTTGTAAGCAGAGCTCGTCAATCGAACGCCATTCAATCGCAGTTATTTCACCACTGGCTGGTTTTAACTTTGGCTTCTCGAGTAAGTAGATAGCGTAGGCGATGCAGCGGAACGAAAGCTTTTGAGGCGTGGAAACTGTTCGCTCAAAAAGAAATGTCAAGTCTGCTGGATCAAGCTGGATACCCGTTTCTTCGTAGACTTCCCGAACAGCTCCGACCGCCGGGACTTCTCCGCGATGCAATCCTCCGCCAGGAAATATCCAGGAATCGGTACCTAACCAAGCTCGAACAACTAAAAGCTCATCATCGCAGCGGATAAATACTCGCGTCCGCCTTCCGATCCGTAAATATACATATAATAAAGGTAACGACACCCAAAACGACGCCTTGCCAATAAATCTCCACAGTTTTTTCATAGTTTCTCCAGTGGTGCAAAGGCCACGTTTAGCTTCTTGGTTCCTTTGCCTTTGAAATAAATCGTGGCGTTATCGCCATCTATTTCAAGCACGGTACCCATTCCAAACAGCTGATGTTTTACGCCATCCCCTTCGTTAAGTTCCGGAACATACCTCGGTTCATCGGAATATGACGCTGATGTTTGACTTGTCTCGCCAAAATTTGATTCTTGCCATGAGCTGCCACTAGAAAAAGAGTTTTCAATCTGCATCTTGGCATCAAAGTCAGCTAAAAAACGGCTTGGTGGATTGTGTTGTGTACCGCCGTACAGCATACGGCTGGTTGCGTAACTCACGATCAGTTCTTCTTTAGCCCGGGTCATGCCGACGTAGCAAAGACGCCTCTCTTCTTCCATTTCGTGCTGATCATACAGCGCGCGACTATGTGGAAAAATTGTTTCTTCCATCCCGGTCATAAATACAACCGGGAACTCCAAACCCTTTGCGGCATGTAAAGTCATGAGTGTTACGTTATTGTCATCACGATTATTACTATCTATGTCGCTGACGAGCGATACCTCTTCTAAAAACCCATCCAAACCAAGGTCTTGATATCCCTGCGCCACACTGGTAAGCTCGCGTACATTTTCTGCTCTAGCCTCGCCCTGAGGTGTGCCGTCATTGATGTATGCAAAATAATCGATTCGGCGTAACAAACTATCTAATAAACCTGTCAATGTCGCGTTTTCAACCAAATCTCTTGTTCGAGCCAGAATATCACCGAGCTCGGCCAGTCCGGCTCTGGCCTTAGTCGTCAATGTGTCGCAGGCAGCAACTGATTCTAAGGCGCGTTGCAAAGACAGTCCTTGTTGAGTTTTCCAGGTGTAAAAATTTTCTAATGATTTTGTGCCTATACCACGTGTTGGCACATTGACAACACGAGCAAAGCTGACGCTGTCTTCTGGTTGATATATGAGACGCAAGTACGCCATTATATCTTTCACTTCCTTACGATCATAAAACCGCTGGCCACCTACGATACGATACGGCACACCGAAACGAACGAATATTTCTTCTACGGCACGGCTTTGGGCATTGGTGCGGTACAGTACTGCGAAATCTTTGTACTGGCGAAACCGGGCATCGACTGCATTTTTAACGCGTCGCACGATAGCCTCGCCCTCAGCCCGCTCATTAGTAATTTGAATGACCTGTACGGGCTGTCCCTCACCAGCATCAGTCCAGAGCTTTTTATCGGACCGTTTTTCGTTTTTGGTAATTACGGCGTGTGCAGCGTCCAGAATCGCTTTGGTGCTACGATAATTTTGCTCTAGTTTGATAATCGCCGTTTTGGGATAATCTTTTTCAAAATTCAATATATTTCGAAAGTCAGCACCCCTCCACGAATAAATACTTTGCCAATCATCCCCGACAACAGCGATATTCTGATTTGTGTTGGTTAGTAATCTTACAAGTTTGTACTGAGCAGCGTTTGTATCCTGATACTCATCAATCATGATAAAGCGAAACTGGGTTTGCCATTTTTTTCGAATTTCTTCTTGGCTTTGCAGCAGATGAACCGTAAGGCCGATTAGGTCATCAAAGTCTAAAGCTGAATTATCTTTAAGTATTTTTTGGTATAACGGATAAATTTGAGCTGCTGCGCGGTGAATTGGGCCACTACCTATTCCCAAAAACTCAGTTGGTGAAATCAAGTCGTTTTTGGCGTTGCTTATCAAACTACCTAGCGCACGAGGCGGAAAACTTTTTTCGTCCATCATGGCTGTTTTACAGGCCTGTTTGATAGCGCTTAAACGGTCAGATTCATCAAAAATGACAAAATTTCGTGGTATGCCAGCGTGTTCACCATCTTGCCGAAGTAATCGGACACAAATACCGTGGAACGTACCCATGAAAGGCATGAAACCGCGATTATCAGGATTTTCACCAAGCAGATGAGCTACACGCTCCCGCATTTCTTTCGCCGCTTTGTTGGTAAATGTTACGGCCAAGATATTGAAGGGCGTAGCTTTTTGTGTCGCAATCAAATGCGCGATACGATGCGTCAGCGTCTTAGTCTTGCCAGAACCTGCCCCGGCCAGAATAAGCAGCGGTCCTTCGGTTGTTTCGACCGCCCTCTGTTGTTCTAAATTCAAACCAACTAATAAGTCATTCTGCACTTCAGTTATTTTAACAGTCAGGGCTGTTTAATTCAGTTGTTGTTTTTGATATGTTGTGGCGTCAGAAAGTGTTGCCGTTAACGTATATTTAACGCAGTCTGTAACAGAATTATCACATTTCGCACCAGTCAAGGTAGTTACGGCATAAGAGTACGATTTTACTGCTGGCACAGCTACTAAGACAGATTCCAAGCCTTCAGGATCTTTTAATGCGCTGTCGTCCAGACCTTTTAGATTTGCGCTTCTAAATGCTTTATCGTTTAGATTATTCAAGGTCGGATATTTACCTGTTTGTGCAAAGTATGCTTCAACTTGGCCATGCGTGGCGTTTATATCAGTTTTGCGCTCGCTGTCGTTTTTTTGCGAAGTCTCTGCAGTTACGGTGGCCATTTGACTGCTTACACGAGCAGGTGTCACAGACTGAGGCGTAGTAGCTACTTCTTCCGGTTTGGTACTATTTGATTGGTTTTTAATAAAATCAAATGGTGGAGTAAAACCAAGGTTCAACACTCCGGCATCTGCAGCAAACAATGCACCGCCACCTCCTACGATTATGATGAGCAATAATATGAATGCCCAGCGGGCGTTGCGTTTCTTGTGAGCTCGACCTATCGGAACAAAGTATTTCTTCTCTAACACTAGTTTGTCTATGGCTTCTTGTTTTTTCTTGTCTTCGTCAGTTGATTGGTCTTCCTTGTTTTTATTTCCAACTTGGTCAACCACCGCATCTACGATTGCCGAATCAGAAATATCAGTATCGGTTGTTTCCGGAACTTCTTCGGGTTTGTCGGCAGATTGGACAATCGTTTCATCTGGGATATTTTCGGTTTCAGGGATTGGGGCTATCACTTTTTTGCTTGTGGGTGTAATCGCGCTAGCCGTTTCCGTTTTGGGCTCGTCAGGATCATCAGCTTCTGGAGTATTGACCATCGGGTCTTGCACTCGCGGTCCGTGACCAACAATTATCGGTCGCGCTGAGGCATCGGCTGGCGATTTGCCGGGCTTAGCGACATCCATAATCTGTTTGTCAGACTTTTTACTAGCTGGTTCGGCCATTGAACCCATTTCGTATCCCCTTTCGGTAGTGAAAGCCGTTCTGGTGAGTGCTGGGTATTTGTTCTTGCGAGAAAGCGTAGCCATAGCTACGCTGACAAGTAAAATGAATATCGGGCGCCGCCAGAATGGGTTGTAACGGAGAGGGGATATTAAATGGGTTCATTACTCATCCCCTGACTCGTGCCGCATGCGATATGCAGCATCGACAATCCCAGAAAATTTATGATAATTAAGACTAGCACCGCCGACCAGCACACCATCACAATCTTCTATTTCAAGATAGCCGCGTACGGTTTGGTCGTCCACACTTCCCCCATACAGAATTCGCACTCTGCTGGCTGCACGCTTACCGTAGAGGTCGGCGACCTGTTTACGAATAAACTCCATATCTTTGGCCACGTCAGACGGTTTAGCTAGCTGGCCACCGAAAGTACTGATGGCCCAGACGGGTTCGTAAGCGATTACCATCTCTTCGACGTCGCTTGCAGTCAGGTTGGCGAGGGCTGTTGTCAGCTGGTCGTGAAGTAGTTGTCGCGTTTCGCCGGCTTTACGTTCATGATCAGTCTCGCCTACGCAAAGGATGGGCATAATACCATTGCGTACTGCTGCTGCCACTTTGTCGCGCACTAGGTCTAAATCTTCATGAAAGTACAGTCGGCGCTCAGAATGACCGATAATGACATAATGCGCCAGATCCTGAAGCATCGTAAAACTAACTTCGCCCGTAAAGGCACCTTCGTCTTTGTGATATGCATTTTGGGCAGCTAATCGGAACTTACGCCGGTCAATCTGCATACTGAGCGGCTGTAGGACTAGCATGCTTGGAGCCAGCACGACTTCAATATTACGGTGAATCTTGATGCGTTCGTGCAACCTATGCAAAAGCATACTAGCCTGACTAGTATTCATGTGCATCTTCCAATTACCGACGATGAGGGTTCTTTTGTTCATATTGCTAATGCTTTCTGCCTGTTATTGTATCATTTAATCTTATTTATCGAGTAACGCTTCCACGCCTGGTAATTTTTTGCCGCTCATCAGCTCCATACTTGCACCACCCCCAGTAGAAACATGATTAAACTGATTGACTAACTTGTGGTCTTCAATGTATCCGACTGTGTCGCCGCCACCTGCCACAGTAAATGGCTTGTGACCGTATTCGCCGAGCATCGCGTCGACTATTGAGTCCGTACCGTGAGCAAACGGACCCACCGGACCGTTTAGACTTGGTGTTTCAGTCACACCCATCGCTCCATTCCAAATGACGGTATTTGCCAGCTGCATGCTGCCGGCGATGAATGCCCCAGAAAAAGGTCCGATGTCTAATATCATTTCATCCTCAGCCACTAAGCCAGACTCACGCGGCGGTCGTTTCGGATAATTTTCTACCTCTGCAATTATATGGGCATCCCAGTCCACGATGCGCGTCTGAGCGTTTTTATCTAGGCTTTTAGCAACCACCCCATCCTGAGGCAAGTAAAAGATAAAATGCCCTTTATTTGATCTTGATTTAGCTTTTTCGATAATTTCCTTAGCCAGTGGCAGGTCTTCCTGCTCGGCTTTACTTTTTCCTACCTCGATACCTTCGGCTAGTAAGAAAGTGTTTGCCATCGCCCCGCCGACAGCAACGACATCGGCTATATCAATCAAACGGTTTAAAATATCTATTTTGTCAGATATTTTGGCACCGCCGACGATAGCCATAAACGGGCGCTTTGGATTTTCCATAACATCCGTGATTATGTCGACTTCATTCTCTAGCAACAGTCCGGCTACACTCGGCAGAAACTGAGTCACGGCTTCTGTCGATGCATGCGCCCTGTGTACGACGCCAAAACCATCTTGTACAAATATTTCAGCCAAGCCGGCCAGCTGTTTAGCAAATTCTTTGTCATTTTTTTCTTCTGCTTCGTAATATCTAAGGTTTTCAAGCAATAAGATTTTGCCGGGCTGTAATGCCTGTGCTGCTGCCTCGGTTTCCTTACCGATACAATCATTCGCAAACTGAACCTCGCGTTTGAGTAGCTGGCCGAGCCGCTTGGCAACGGGTTTAAGTGTGCACGAAAGGTCATTTGGTGTTTCCGGACGACCAAGATGAGAGCAAATAATAATACTGCACTTTTGTTCTAGCAAGTACTGAATAGTCGGCAAGGATTTCTTGATGCGGTAATCATCAGTAATTTCTCCCTTTGCGCCAATCGGAACATTGTAATCGGCGCGCAGCAGAACTCGCTTGCCTTTTAGGTCTATATCTCGAATTGTTTTCCTGCTAAAAGCCATGCCCCACCCCTTTAAGCTTATTCCAAAATCCGAACTTTTATCGTATCAGTCATTCCAACTACCCCTGGATAGCGCCCAGATGCGGTGACGATCATATCGCCCTTTTTCAACACCTTACTTTGCAGTAACCAGTTAGTCAGTTTTGTAGCTGCAAATTTATCGTCGGGTCGAGTATAACTTTTAGTGCCGTACACCAATGCCATTTGTTGAGCAACACGAGCATCGGATGTAACCGCAATTATAGGGCGGTTAGGCCGCCGTGCCGCTAACTGCAATGCCGTTGCTCCAGATTTGGTTTCGGCTACCACTGCTTGGGCCTTAATCGTTTCGGCAAGTCGTATGATTGCCTGGCAAATAGCATTTTGCTTAGTCTGAGCAGCGACGTGGTCTGGCCAAGCCACCGTCAGTGGCTGGTTGGCTTGGGTATACAAAATAACGCGCTTCATGACCTTCACTGCCTCGATTGGGTACTGTCCGTTGGCTGTTTCGTCGCTGAGCATTACGCAGTCGGCCCCTATTATGACCGCCGTAGCTACGTCAGATACCTCTGCCCGTGTCGGTTCCGGTGTTTCGGTCATGCTGGCTAACATCTGGGTCGCGACGATGGTCGGCTTGGCGTATTTGAGTCCCAAACCGATTATCTGGCGCTGGACTATCGGCACGGACTCTGGTGCAGTTTCTATCGCCAAGTCGCCCCGAGCAATCATCACTGCGTCTGATTCGACGACGATATCTTCCAGGTTTTCAATCGCAGCCTTGGTTTCAATCTTAGCGATGACGCGTGCGGTGCTACCTAAGTTTTTAAGCATCTTACGAAGACTGCGTACATCAGCTGCCGTCTGCACGAAGCTAAGCGCTACATAGTCGATATCATGAGTCGAACCAAATGTAATGTCCTTTTTGTCTTTGATGGTAATGATATCGCCACCAAAATCGGTGTCTGGCAGGTTAATGCCTTTGCGTTTGATCAAAATACCGTTGTTTTCAGCTCGTGCATGTACGACACCTTCTTTAACACTCGTGACGGTAGTACGCACCTTACCGTCGTATAAATATATACGCTCGCCGCGCTTCACTTTTTTGGATAAATCATATTGGGTTGGAATCTGCCCGGAGCGTTCAAAATCTGCCTGATATTTAAACGCAAGTGTCTGACCATTCACTACATTGATAATGCCTTCGAAATCTCCCAAACGGATTTTGGGTCCCTGTAGATCCTGGATGATCGCTACAGGCTTGCCGTATTCTGCTGCTGCCTTACGGATCCACTTCAGTTGCTTTTCGCGTTCTTCAAAACTGCCATGGCTAAAGTTTAGGCGCAATCCGTTTGCCCCCGCTTTAATCAAAGCCAGTATTTGTTCGTAGCTATCGGTCGCTGGTCCGACCGTCGCAATAATCTTAGTACGTTTGAACTTAGCAACGGGCACATTAGGTGCCCTGTGAGTTGTAGTGCTCACTTCCAGACTCCTTGTGTAGCTGAAAGCCATGAATTGTCGAGCGAAAAGGCTGCAGCGCGAAGAGGTATAGCAGTAGCTATGCCGATGAGTGATGAAGTCTTTGCAGCCGGCAAGACAGTGCTTGCAAGCAACAAGGATGTCTGGATTTGAGTACTCGCCACCATTTATCCTATTCTAACTGTTTATGCATATCTTGTACAAGAGAAAACGATACTTTTTGTATCTGGTAATTCGAAATGAGTTATGGTAACATGTTTCGGTCTATCAGTCCAGTACTGGTCTCATCGTCTAACGGTTAGGACACCAGGTTTTCATCCTGGCAATCGGAGTTCGATTCTCCGTGAGATCACCAATGAAAAAACCCGAATATCGTTCGGGTTTTTTCATTGAATTTAAGAAACCCCCCGGAAAATCCGAGGGGTTTCTTGAGTTTGTCACTCGAGCGGTCAGTCATGCTCTAGTTCTATGGTTAGCCTAGCATATTCTTGACGAATACGCCAGTGCTTATCCACAGATTTAGGCTACGAACTTACGGCTGAGAACAAAGCGGTGAGCAACTGCTCCAGCTGCACTAACAGCTGCGAAGATGCCAATGACATCACCCGCACCAGTGTTAGGAAGTGTGGTTGGAGTTATTGGAGTCGCAGGAGCAGTACCAAAGGTAACTACAGCCTTACAAGCCTCACTCACAGCAGTCTTTTCTTGACCATCGACCGTGAATGTAGCGGTAGCAACAATGTTGAATGTACCGTCTGCATTGTAGGTATGGGTCTGACCAACAGCATTGTTAGTAGTCAACGGAGTTGTGTTATCGCCCCAGTTGATTACAACGTGCTTGAAGGTCGCACCGTTAGTCTGTGAAGTCTTAAAGTCGGAAATCTTAACCGTTCGGCCAGTGGTCTTCTCAATCTTTAATGTTTCACAAACATAGGCTGGAACGTCTTTACACTCTTTTTCAACTTTCGTGATAGCAGTGTTATAGAACTCGTTCATGCCTTCTGGCTTAGCGATACCAACATTACGGAACTCAGTCATGCCACATGCAAGCTGATCAGCTGCAGGAACTTTGACCTCGAACAATACGTATGCTGCGCCACCTGGGGTGTAGTTTCCGACAACAATGCCGGTTGTAGTTACACCATCAGCGACCGCTTTAGTACCACCACTGTTCTTCAATTTTGTGCTACCAGCAACATACTGCATCTTAGGAGGCAGGTTGTCGCGAATTAACACGTTATTGTGAGTAGAGTTGCCGGCATTCTTGTAAGCAATCTGATATTCCAAGGTTTCACCTGGTTTAGCAGTATTACTAGTTACAAATGTTGGCTGACCTTTTACACGAACAGTTTTATCGATCTGGATACCAGGAACACGTACACGAGCTAAAACAGTTACCGTTGCGGCAAAGTTAAAGCAAGGCTTTGCATTCTCGACAACCACGCCACCAGCACCGTAAACGACTTCGTCAGAAATCTTAGTGTCTACGATATTAACGGCTTCGTTGGTGCCAGCATTGTGGCGCCATACAGCTGAACCTGGGATGTATTCTAGGTATGCATCTGCACGATCTAGATTAACAGTTACCTGTTCTGCAATTGTGTTGGTGTTGTCACCAGCGATATTCGTCTTGACTACCTGGGTTTTACCAGGAGTTGTAGGAATATCTATCTTAACTTTTAGGTTTTCGGCGACCTTATTTGAATTTGGGTCTTCACGGTTGTGGTAAAAAGCTTGAACCTTAACGACTTGGTCGTAAGAAGCATTTGCCGATGGTTTGTATTGGGTTTCACCTGTGGTGACGTTTGCTACGCCCAGTGAACCCTCGAGGGTAACACTAGTGGCAGCGATTGAGCTTACCGGAAGGACTACGGCGATGGCTGCAACAGCCAAACCAAGTAGACGCTTCGGAAGCTTTGAAAGAACTTTAGAAAAAAGTTTCATGATTATCTCCTTAAAAAAACAATTAAAATAAGAACTTTGGAAAAACAATATTTTGACAAACTATAAGTTGTTAATGAACTCCTGTGGTGATTCAGGTTTTTTAAGCATGAATATCTCCACCACCAATTAGATCAATTGTATCACAAATATTTCGTTTTGTCAATATTATGGTTATGTTTATTAAAACCTAACCTGTAAATTGCCATATTAATTGTTAAGGAGCATTCAAATCGAATCATTTCAAGACATATAATATAGGGATTTCGGTAGAGTTGATGTTTTTGAGTGCGTGAGCACAAAGTCGCCGAAGCAACCATCAACCCTACCGTAACGCAATCCCTTACAACTTCTGCACGTTTCCGCGCGGTATTTCTTTTGCAAGACCTTGGGGTCCCGGTGCTGTCGCTTGGTGCGACTGATTAGTGCGAGTGCACAGCATCGGGACCCCGTACTTGTCCGTTAGAGTATCACTACTCTAGAACTCACACCCTAGCTGAGGGTACGGACTAAAAGAGTTCTTCAGAACCCGCCGGGATCACCTCCGTAGGTACCGTCATCGACGGTTGGGGGTGGGCCTTCAGCGGGCGGGGTGGAACCTCCACCGGTGCAGCCGGAGCTGTCACAGGTAGAACCACCAGGGGTACCACTACCGTCAGGCGAACCTGAGTCGTAGCCTCCGTCGTTGGGCGGCGGAGCGGGGGTATTGTCCACTGGTGCTGGACCAGCTGGCGGCACATAGGGCTGTGTTGGAGCTCCAGGTGTCGGTCCAGTGTTCTGGCCCGGATTCGATTGCACCGACTGCTGCACAGGCGGGAAGGGGCAGTTGGGGCCCGTTCCATTCTGCTGGCACTCGTACGAGGTCGGCGGCTTGGTCGTCGGGGTCGGCGGCGGCTGCGTAGTCGGGGTCGTGCCTGGCGGACCAGTGGTCGGGGTCGGCGGCGGCGGGTTAT
>JACDFO010000015.1 GCA_013815785.1 Candidatus Saccharimonadota bacterium
GAAAACTCTTGAACAGATTGGAGTGCAGCGTATCAAGACGGTTGGGGAAGTATTCGACCCGGTTTTGCATGAAGCGGTGGCAATGGAAGAAAGTGATGGTGTTATCGAAGTTGTAAGCGAAGAATTACAAGCTGGCTATCGGCTTGGTGAGGATATTATCCGTCACGCTATGGTAAGAGTAAGGATGGAGGCAGATAAATGACCGAATTTGAAAAACCATTTGATTTGACAAGCGAATGGGTAGCAGCCGAGCTCGCCCAACTTGAGGAAATTGAACATAGGTTACCAGGTACGTCCGCTGCGTTAAACCGCCGAAGAGAAGAACTTAGGCAAGACCCTATCGGATATTTTGACAGGGAAGCGGTCAACAATGTGGTGGATGATCCAAGAAGTATGTTAAATAAACCAACGCAGAATTAAGGAGGAAAAAACTATGGGAAAGATTATAGGAATAGATTTAGGAACAACCAACAGTGCAATGGCTGTTATGCAGGCTGGTAAGGCCGAAATTGTGGCCAACAGCGAAGGCGGCCGCACGACGCCATCCGTCGTTGCCGTTAACAAAAGTGGTGAACGATTGGTTGGTCAGGTTGCTCGCCGGCAGCAAGTGACTAACTCTGCCAATACTATTTATGAAGTTAAGCGGCTTATAGGTCGAAACTTTAACGATAAAGAAGTTCAGCGTGACCTCAAGTTAATGGGTTATGAAATGGTCAAAAGCGGACAGGGCGTGAAAGTTAAAATGGGCGACAAAGAATACAGCCCAGAAGAAATCAGCGCAATGATCTTAGGCAAGTTAAAGGCTGATGCCGAAGCTTTCCTGGGAGAGCCAGTAACTGAAGCGGTCATTACAGTACCGGCTTACTTTGATGATTCACAGCGCCACGCTACTAAAGATGCTGGCAAGATTGCCGGCCTAGAAGTAAAGCGTATTATCAACGAGCCAACCGCAGCTGCGTTAGCATATGGTTTAGATAAGGCTGATAAAAAAGACGAAAAGATTGCCGTCTACGACTTAGGTGGTGGTACTTTTGATGTATCTATCCTAGAACTTGGAGACGGTGTGTTTGAAGTTAAGTCTACCAATGGCGACACTCATCTTGGTGGTGCAGATTTTGACCGCGTACTCGTGAATTACTTTGCAGATGAATTTAAAAAAGAACACGGCGTATCCGTTAATGACGACAAAGCTGCCATGCAGCGTTTACGCGATGAAGCTGAGAAGGCAAAGATTGAACTATCAACCACCAATGAAATTACGGTGAATCTGCCATTCCTTACGGCTGATGCAGATGGTCCGAAACACTTCGAAACCAAACTAACACGTGCCAAGCTAGAGCAGCTCGTCGGTGAACTAATCGATAAAACAGCGGTCCCATGCGAAAAAGCTCTTAAAGATGCCGGCTTAAAAGCTACTGATATTGACGCAATCGTATTAGTCGGTGGTATGACCCGCATGCCAGCTGTGCAAGAAAAAGTGAAGAAAATATTTGGCAAAGATCCTATGAAGGGAGTGAACCCGGACGAAGTCGTGGCAATTGGTGCAGCAATCCAGGGTGGTGTACTGCAGGGTGATGTAAAAGACGTGCTGCTACTAGATGTAACACCATTAAGCCTAGGTATTGAAACTTTGGGTAGTGTTGCTACTAAACTAATAGAGCGCAATACTACTATTCCAACAAGCAAAAGTGAAACGTTTAGTACTGCCGCTGACAATCAACCACAAGTAGAAATTCATGTGGTGCAGGGTGAGCGCGAAATGGTAGCTGACAACAAATCACTCGGACGTTTTGTGTTGGATGGTATTCCACCGGCACCTCGTGGTGTTCCGCAAGTCGAGGTAACGTTTAATATCGATGCCAACGGTATTTTAAATGTGACAGCCAAGGATAAGGGCTCAGGTAAAGAACAAAGTATTACAATCCAAAATAGTGGTAATCTGGATAAAACCGAAGTGGAAAAGATGGCTAAAGATGCTGAAGCTCATGCAGAAGAAGATAAGCAAAAGCGTGAAAGTATTGATGCTAGAAACAGCTTAGACAGTACTGTGTACCAAGCTGAGAAAATGAAGTCTGACCATAAGGAAAAATTGAGTGAAGACGATGTAAAAACACTGGATGAAGCAATCGAGGTTGCCAAAAAAGTAATCGCTGACGATAAAGCTGAAAAGGAAGCACTTGAAGCCGCGGCCAAAGAACTGTCAGAAAAAATGATGCCAATTGGTGCCAAAATGTACGAAGAGGCTGCCAAAAGTGACGAAGCAGCCGAGGCTTCTAGCGAAGACGGTGAGCAGCCAAAGAACGACAAAGACGAGCCAGTAGAAGGTGAAGTAGTCGACGATAAAAAAGACGACAAGCAGGCGTAATCAGTATGGGCTTACAGGAGCATGAAAATGATTTGTGGAAGGCAGCTGTTTCACAATGTGTAGAGATAGAAGCTGACTATGAGCCAATCATGCTTCAAACCGATGGTTTATTTGAGAATATATCAGACATCATGGCCGCTATACTAGAAAACGAAAAAAGGCATAATCTTGAGGGTGCCAGGCTGGGGCGGGCTATTAATTTCGTTGATGACTTACTTTCTTTACCTGACGCAAGAGCGACTATTACAGAACTGCCAATTGTACAAAACGGTTCTGGTTTCATGATTCAGCTATCATTCCCTTCTAGTGGGGAAGTAAATGGCTAAACGCGATTACTACGAAGTTTTAGGGGTTGGCAAGAACGCCAGTGCCGATGAAATCAAAAAAGCTTTTCGACGTGCCGCTGTGCAGCATCACCCCGATAAAGGTGGAGACGAAGTTAAATTCAAAGAAATCAATGAAGCCTACGAAGTGCTTAAAGATACGTCAAAGCGTCAACGCTACGACCAGTTCGGACATGCCGGTATGGGTGGCGGAGCCAGCGGTAATCCTTATGAAGGCTTTGGTGGTTTTGGTGGACAAGGCCAGAACGTCAACTTTGACTTTGGCGATCTAGGACTTGGTGATCTTTTTGGTAGCTTTTTTGGTGGTGGAAATGACCGCGGTGGACAGCGCCAGACTCGTGGTCGCGATGTAGAAACTGCAGTAGAAATTAGCTTTGACCAAGCCGTTTTTGGAACAGAAGTCGATTTGAATTTGAGCTTAGACGATGAATGTGAACATTGCAAAGGCAGTACCGTAGAGCCTGGCCATGAGATGAAAACATGTGATGAATGCAAAGGCGCAGGCCAAATTACAAAGGTAATGCGCACGGTTTTCGGTAACATCCAGCAAGCGGTCGTTTGCCCAAAATGTGCCGGGCGCGGCAAAATTCCTGAAAAGATTTGCACGGTCTGTAATGGTAAGGGCACAGCACGTAAAAACCAAGAGGTCGGACTCAAGATTCCTGCCGGTGTAGATGATGGTGCGACTATCCGTTTGCGTGAACGCGGCGAAGCAGTAGCTAATGGTCCTAAGGGTGATTTGTACGTAAACTTGCGCGTTAAACCTCATAAGAAATTCACCCGCGAAGGTGATTTAATTCTCAGCGATGAAAATATAAGTATGGTTGATGCAGCTCTTGGAACAGAAATAGATGTCGATACAGTTGATGGTCCTATCAAAATGAAGGTGCCAGCCGGCACGCAGAGTGGTACTGACTTTAAACTGAGTAGTCACGGTGTACCGCACCTCAAAAAAGAAACGCGGGGCTCACATATAGTAACCATCAACGTGGATACCCCAACTAAATTATCGAAACGACAAAAAGAATTATTAGAAGACTTGAGAAAAGAGTCGAGTGGTAAAAAGACTATTTTTGGACATTAAACTTACCTTTAAGTAGTTAAAGTAAGAATGAAAGATTACAAAACGATAAGGTATAATCGTAGTTAATATGAAAAAGCTTAAGCAAGACGGCTTTATAACAATGATTGTTTTATTAGTGTCTGTGTTGGCTGTCGCTGTCGTATTTGTTTTCTTAAGAATACAAAACGCACAGTAATATTGACAAAACATAGTTAACTATGGTATAATCTAAACAGCTAATAGCCTTAGCTGTGACAAATTATGGACGACACGACAAACATAGTAATCGGCTCCTTTGAACCTGTTTGTTTCCCAGATTTTAACGGGTACGAAGTGGTTGCGAAGATTGATACTGGTGCGTATACCGGTGCTTTGCATTGCACCACGATTCAAGAGGAAGAAACGGCCAACGGTCCAGTGTTAAATTTTTCTCCATTCGATCACCCAGAAGTTAAAGTTTCGCTGACTGAGTTTGCGGTAAATCATGTAAAAAGCAGCAACGGGAAGATAGAAACGCGTTACTTTATTGATACAAATATTATAGTTGCAGGTTCTAGTTATCCAATCGTACTGAGTTTGGCTGACCGTAGTGAAATGAAGTGGCCAGTATTGATTGGGCGTAAGTTTTTACGAAAGCATAATTTTTTGGTTGACGTGAATCGGGTCAACAAGTAAGGTTGCAATTATGAAGATAGCTATTTTATCGCGCGGACCTGGAAACTATTCTACAAAGCGCCTCAAAGAGGAAGCTTTGGCGCGCGGACATGAAGTTCGGGTTATAGATTATGGTAAGTGCTATGCTGTAATCGAAAAAAGCAATCCGCTGGTAAGTTACGAAGGCGAACATCTGACAGATTTTGACGTTATTATCCCTCGTATTGCTAGTAGTTACACTCGCCATGGTTCAGCAATTGTGCGTCAGTTCGAAATGCGTGGCGTATATACAACTACGAGCTCAATTGCATTGGTTCGTTCACGCGACAAGCTTCGTAGCCTACAACTTTTGGCACGGGCTGGAGTTGGTATTCCTAAGACAGTGTTTTCTCGTGGCATGACCAGCGATGTCGATGAGCTTATCGAAGATCTTGGCGGTACACCGATTATTATTAAGCTGGCCCGCGGAACTCATGGTAACGGCGTGGTACTTGCCGAAACTAAAAAGGCTGCAAAATCCGTATTGCAAGCATTTTACGTTATGGACGAAGACGGGACCAACATTTTATTACAAGAATTTATTGCCGAATCCGCCGGTACTGATATTCGCGCCCTTATGGTCGGCGGAAAAGTTGTTGCTAGTATGCAACGTCAGAGCTTAGACGACGATTTTCGTTCTAATTTGCACCAGGGTGGGGAAGGCAAGCCAATTAAGCTGACTGAAGAAGAACGCAAAACTGCTCAGAAAGCTGCTAAGGCAATGGGCTTACCTATTTGTGGTGTCGATATGATGCGTTCAAGTGCTGGGCCGTTAGTATTAGAAGTAAATTCAAGTCCGGGTTTTGGTATTGAGAAAGTTACGGGGCGCGATGTAGCAGGAAAAATTCTTGATTACATAGAACAAAACGCTAAGGGCAAAAGACGTCGTGACCGAGTCGGCGCGTAAAAACCTTCTAGTTGTTTCAATAGTATTATTTATTATGGTCGTGGGTATTTATGTTGTTCGTACGGTCAGTGAACGACCGACAATAGAACAACAAGTCGCAACACAGTTGGGTAACGAAAAGATTATCGGGCGTATCGGTTCTGGTTATTTTAACTTTGAACTAGCAAATAGTCCTACGGAGCGAAACCAAGGCCTGTCTGGTAGACAACCGTTAAAAAGTACAGAGGGAATGATCTTTGCTTTTGATGAGCCTGGTCAGAGCTGTTTTTGGATGAAAGATATGAAGTTCAATCTGGATATACTCTGGTTTGATGAAAACAAAAAACTAATATACGAAAAGCATGATGTTTCACCCGATACGTACCCGGAAAGTTTTTGTTCAGACATTCCTGCAAAATATGTAGTTGAAGTTACTGCCGGCGTAGCAACGAAAAACCAGATAAAGCTCGGCGATAAATTAGACATAGAGTTATAAAGCTTGCCGTGTAGTAAATTTTTGTAGTAAGCTCAAGCGATTTACTGATATTATGTGCTCATGACTCCGATAATTCTGTTTGCAGTACTAGCAGGTCTGCCCATACTAAATGCGCTATTTATGCGGGTCAGTGCAGTGTTTCTGTTTGCTAGTATCGCTATTGGGAACTTCCTGGTCATTTACTTAAGCGATGATGTAACACTTGCACTCAACGCCTTTACTAAAGGGCAGTATGTTCCCATGATCACGCAGCTTACGCTGTTGTTATCGCCAGTGGTATTGACACTATTCTTCTTGCGCAAGAGCCTGCCAAAGAGCAAAGTTTTTCTGCACATTTTGCCACTGGTCGGATGCGGTTTGTCGGTTGCAGTACTGGCGTTGCCGTTACTCCCCAGTGCAGTACAAAGTCAAATATTCGGCTTACCATCAGCCGATGTATTCCAAAATTCACAAGATTTAATAGTCAGCGTAACAGCCATCATGGTATTAGCCTTAATGTGGCAAACTTATCGTCCCGTCGAAGGCAAACACGGCAAGAAGAATCATTAAGGCTTCCTACCGGGCATTGACTTATCCCTGTAAATAAGGATAATGTAAGGAGTTAATTTCCCTTTTGCAGCGTAGCTGCGTATATTTCCAAACCAAGGAGCGTTAGCGAGTGTATGGAAATATGAGAGGAGACGGCTGGCTGGGCTGTCTGCTGTTGCCGAGCAAACTTGTTTTGTCGGCAACTGAGGCAGCCAAGCCTTACACGTCAACGAGGGTCCATAGCTCAGCCGGTTAGAGCACCTGCCTTTTAAGCAGGGTGTCGTGGGTTCGAGTCCCACTGGACCCTCCAAATAGAATGCCTCACTGAAAAGTGGGGTTTTCTATTTGGGAGAGTACTGATGACGGACTCGAACGGGTTTGCCAGTGGCAAACCCCGGCACCCTTGCCCAAAATTTGCTGGGAGCAAATTTTGGGTTGTTGCTAGCAAAAGTAATCTTCTTTTGCGGAAACAAGGCGAGTCCCACTGGACCCTCCAATTGCCTTTATTAAAGTCGGAACAATTAATTTATTCTTAATCGGTACTGCTTGGAGTAGAATTAGAGTATTAATTAATGGGGTATAAATATGGCAGAATTTAAAGAAACAGTCACAACAAGTCAGGACGAAGGAATAGACGCAACTGGGGCACAAGTTCAACAAGAAACTCGTAGGGTTGATACCAAAGTGTCGGCTGACGGTAAATCTACTGCTGCTAACGGCGTCTGGTACGTTGTAGGGTTTATAGAAATAATGCTTGCTTTTCGTTTTATTATGAAGCTATTAGGCGCTAATCCAAGTAGTGGCTTTGTAAATTTTATCTACTCTTTAACAAATATCTTAACGGCACCATTTGACAATATATTTGGTGTTGCGAGAACAACTACAGGTAATGTCCAATCTGTCTTTGAGCCATCGATACTAGTTGCAGCTGCAGTTTACGCTCTGCTTGGTTGGGGAATTGTAAAACTTCTCAACATTAACCGTACTACCTAGTTTGCTAATAAATCGGTAAATTAAATATTCGCTAGCCTCAGTAAGTATATATAACTGTATACTAGGTTAAATGAATAAAACAGTTTTGATTACCGGTGCTTCTACCGGCATCGGTAAGGCTTCGGCAGAAGTATTTGCTGCCGCTGGATGGAATGTTGCGGCTACATCTAGAGAGCCAAATAAACAAGTATTTAAAAATAGCCCCAACATCAAGCTGTATATGTTGGATGTAACCGACCAGGCTAGCATAGATAAAGCTTTTGGCGATGTTATAACAGACTTTAAGCAGGTAGATGTAGTTGTAAACAATGCAGGCTATGGTTTGGATGGAGTGTTTGAATCAATAACTGACGAACAAATACAGAAGCAGTTTGATACGAATGTTCAGGGGCTTATGCGAGTTACACGTGCGGCTATTCAAACAATGCGTCCAGGTGGGGGAGGTACGATTATCCAAATTTCTTCTATGGGTGGCAGGGTTAGTTTTCCGCTTTATAGCGTGTACCATGCCTCTAAATGGGCGGTGGAAGGATTTTCGGAATCACTACAGTACGAGTTGAGGCAATTCAATATAAGGATAAAGATAATCGAACCAGGTGTGATTAAGACGCCATTTTATGGCAAAAGCCGGACTTATGTCAGGCCGGATAGCAGTTTGGGTTACGATAACTTTGTTTCTAAGATAGAATCGGTATCGCAAAATTCCGGCAATAATGGAGAAGATCCACGAACTGTGGCGCGTACTATATTAAAAGCGGCAAACGATACATCTTATAAAATGCGTTTTGCAGTTGGCTCACCCGCGCCGGCGTTACTATTTTTGCGCAGGATTGTTCCAGAAAAGTTTTTTTATTTTTTGATTAGAAAAAGCTTCAAGATTTAATTTGGTACCGGTTTTTTCTTGGAATCATTGTGGCTCAATAACTAGTATAAGCGTACAACAATAGTTTTTGGCCATCTAGTGGTCGATAGATTGCTATTTTGCTATAGTGCTTCAGTATATGAAGCAGGCACACAGGTTTAAGCGGACCACCTTAATTATCGCCGCTCTGTTTGCGTTTTTACCAGGCCTCGGTTTGGCGCGTACCGGATTGATACTGCCGTTTATCTTTGTAATATTGTCAGCAATTTTTGTGTCAGTATCTGCACGTAAACGAAATATGCTGACGTTTGCAAGCGTGATTCTTTTTGGTCTGGCTTTAGGAGTATGGCGAGGCAATGCTTTTATGAAACAGCTGGAGCCTTATCGGGAGCTATCTGGAAAGCAGGTTATTTTTATTGCCAGGGTGCAAAGTGACGCTGTTTATAGCTACCAAGGCCAGCTAAGTTTTGATGTTACCCAAATTGAGTTTCAAAGCCCTAGAAAAGCTACCGTATCAGGTAGAATTACAGTGCGTGGTTTTGGTGAACGGGCAGTGTATCGTGGAGATATATTGCAGATTGAAGGAAAATTATCTGACACCAAGGGCAGTCGCCAGGCGCGGATCGCGTTCTCAAATTTTAAGGCAGTGGAACGTGACAAATCTTTGGTAGAAAGTACGCGCCGATCGTTCGTGGCGGGTATCTCTACAGCTTTGCCTGAACCATCAGCACCATTTGGCTTAGGCTTGCTAATAGGTTATCGTACAACTTTGCCAGAAATTACCAGCGAACAATTAGCGATTACAGGATTGACGCACATCATTGCAGTGTCAGGTTATAATCTGACAATTATTGTCCGCGGCTCCAGAAGATTGCTCAAAAAACGTTCAAAATATCAACAGGCAATTACATGTGTGGTGCTTATTCTACTCTTTTTACTTGTCACGGATTTTAGCGCGTCAATCGTTCGTGCTTCGATAATCAGCGGGCTGAGCCTGCTCGCTTGGTATTATGGTCGGCGCTTCAAGCCGTTACTAATACTGGGTCTGGCAGCTGCCATCACTGCGGGCTGGAGTCCATTATATGTGTGGAGTGACATCGGTTGGTATTTATCGTTTTTAGCGTTTTTCGGCATTTTAATAATTTCACCACTGGCAGTACGACGAATATATGGTCGACGCAAGGAACCGTCTCAACTAGTACTTATTCTTATCGAAACATCAGCAGCACAATTAATGACAGCACCAATTATTTTATATATTTTTGGAAGAGCGTCCCTGATAGGTTTGGTCAGCAATTTGGTTATTGGGCCGTTAGTGCCGTTAGCCATGATACTGACGTTATCAGCTGGACTGGCGGGTATGTTTGTGCCGATTCTGTCGGGTTTTATCGCTTGGCCAGCAAGGATATTATTACGATATATGCTTGAAGTAGTTGGGCTTTTTGCAAGAGTACCAAATGCGTTGGTAGAGCGCGCAATTACGCTGCCGTATATGCTGGGAATGTATGTAATCATCGCGGTAGTTACGTTGCTGGCTTGGCGTAAAGTTTTGTCAAAATATGGTACAATAACAGATAACGACCTAAGTATATAAGGAGCAAGAAAGATACATGTCAGGTCATAGTAAATGGGAGACAATCAAACGTCAAAAAGGTGCTAATGATGCTAAGCGTGGTGTTATGTTTACTAAGATGGGGAATGCTATTGCATTAGCTGCACGTGGTGGTACGGACCCCGGTATGAACTTTTCACTGCGTCTTGCTATTGATAGAGCTAAAGCGGCGAACATGCCGATGAGTAATATTGAACGGGCAATCCAGCGCGTAGCGGATAAAAGCGCAGCCCAACTCCAGGAAATTATGTATGAAGGTTACGGTCCGGGTGGCGTCGCCATTTTGGTTGAGTGCGCTACCGATAACTTGAATAGAACGTATCCCGAAGTAAAACTAGCTTTTAGTAAGCATGGTGGCAGTATCGCAGAAAAGGGCGCAGTGGCTTTTCAATTTGATCGCAAGGGGATGATTCGTGTTGGTGGCAATGGAGATGATCTGATGATGAAAGCTTTGGACGCAGGAGCCGACGATATATCGGAAGAAGGTGCGGAATCTGTTATATTCACCGACCCCAAGGAATTAGCCAAAGTCCGTGATGGTCTAAAAGATGCTAATATTGAAATTCTAGAGGCGCAATTAACATTTGTACCAAATAATACGATTCATGTAGCTGATGCGGTTACTGCAGGTAAGATTATGCGTGTTATGGATGCGCTTGATAATCTAGATGACGTTTCGGCAACACACACCAACTTTGATATTTCAGAAGAACTTCTTGCGGTTTAGTTCATGGCATAAACATTTTGACAACTGAAGTATGCTCGTAGTACTATTTGCTTATGTTTACACGGGTTATGCTAATAGGGCTATTTGCAGTATCTATTATTTTGCCGATGATTCCCGTTGAAAAGGTTTACGCTGGTACAGCACAGATTGTTATAAGCGAAGTGCAAACCGGTGGCTTCGATGATTTGCTCATCGAAGATAGTCGCCTAGAATTTATTGAATTACATAATCAAACAGTTGAACCTATAGATATAACTGGCTGGAAAGTACAATATTTTGGAGGAACACGTACAGACGTGCTTGATCCATTAGCCGTTCCTACCCGAGAAATATTTAGCTTTTCTGGATTGATGGACGGCTCTGGTTATGTAGTGATTAGTTACGAAAATTATGTCTCTGGAGCAGATGGGTACTTCGGGGCGGGCAGTACAGCAACCTCAGGTTTGCTGGCACGAAGCGGAGGACATATACGAATTGTTAATGCCATGGGAGAGTTGGTCGATTTATTGGCTTGGGGGACGGCCAAAGTACCAGAAACTAAAGCAGTCGCCGAAATTAAAGCCGGTTATTCTGCTGAGCGACACGTGAATGAAATGATCGAGTACACGTTAACGGACACTAATAATAATTTTCTTGATTTTACTTCTACAGATGTGCCTACACCTCAGGGAGGTGGATTACATCAGCCGTTACCAGAAGAAGAAATACCAGTCGAAGAACCGCCAGTACCACCATGTGATAACGTAATAATTACGGAAATTTTGCCCAATCCCGATGGCACAGATACAGGTAACGAATTTATTGAAATATATAATCCGACAACTGAGACAATAATTCTATCTGATTGTATTTTAAAAACATCTTCGAGTTCAAAACAATATATGTTTGAGCTGAATGCTCAGTTGGATCCGAAAGAGTATAGGGCACTTTATGATGGTACAACGGGACTAACTCTAGCCAATGCTGCTGGTGGCGAAGTGCTTTTACTGGGTACGACAGCGGACTATTCAACACAATACCCAACCGATTTAGCAGCCAATCATTCGTGGTCTCTGATTGATAATCGCTGGCAAATATCTGCTCAACCAACACCAGGAGTATTAAACGTGTTACCTATTGAGATACCAGAGACTGGCGGTGACGAAGAAATTGAACTAGACCCCTGCGAGCCGGGTAAATACCGGAGTCCAGATACTAATCGCTGCCGTAATGTTCAAGTATTTACGGCGGGACTCACCCCATGCGGTATCGGCCAAGTACGTAGCCCCGAAACTAATCGCTGCCGTAATATTACAAATTTGGTCGCAAGTTTAGTGCCGTGTCGAGCAGATCAAGAACGAAGCGCAGACACAAACAGATGTCGGAATGTGCTAGGTACAACCACACAAACGCCATGCCAGGAGGGCTATGAGCGTAACGCAGAAACGAACCGTTGTCGAAAATCTACTAATAATGCGAGTGCCTCACCAAGCGTGGGGTCATTAACAAAAGATGCACCCGAGAGCCGACTGAATTATATATTCCTAATTGTTACGTCTATTGCAGTTCTGGGTTACGGGGGCTATGAATATCGTCGAGATCTATCGAATACGTTTACCAGAATTAAAACTAATATTGCCGCTCGGCGTGCGGTAAAATAGCTAGCCATACTGCATAGTATTACTTTCACTTAACGGGCTTGAGATATAAAATAGGTTCTATGCGCATTTTAGGAATTGATCCAGGCACTGGAATACTTGGTTTTGGTGTCATTGATATTGACGCTAAGAACAAAGCACGGTTAGTCGATGCGGGTGTTATACGTACTCCACCTAATCAGGAAGATAGCACCCGCCTAGTAACCATTTATGACGAATTACACGAGATTGTAACTGAATTAAAGCCGGAAGTTATGTCGGTTGAAAAGCTGTTTTTTGCGCAAAACGTAACAACTGCTATGAGTGTCGCTCAAGCCCGCGGTGTAGTACTACTATGCGGTAAACAGCACGGTCTGGAGCTATTTGAATATACTCCGTTACAAATCAAGCAGGCCTTAACTGGTTATGGCCGTGCAGATAAAAAACAAATACAAGAAATGGTCCGTGTGGTCTTAGAACTTACAGAAGTGCCTAAGCCAGACGACTGTGCTGATGCGCTTGCAGCGGCCATTTGCCACAGTATGACCAGCCGATATGCTTAAAAGAAAAAATCGGCCCCGCTGAGTGACTTTACGGCTACGACAAACAACAACCCTATCACAACCAAAAAGCCGACAAAGTAGTACCTCATATTTTTATCTGGATTGCCACCTGCCCATTGTTTAGGAGCGCCATAATTTGAATGATCATCGCTTAAGGGTCCTTTTAATGGTTCGGGATATACTGGCTCTGTTGTCTTATTGTCTTCTTCTTTGTCCATATGTGCATATAATGAGATAATACGGTCATGATTGCAATACTCACAGGAGTTATCGCTGAGAAAATTGGCGAGTTAGTTGTTGTTGATGTCCATGGAGTTGGCTATGGACTTTTAATACCAACCGAAGATTCGAGTAAGTTGCATACTGGCGATGAAGCAAAATTTTATTTACATGAGCACATCCGCGAGAACTCGCACGACTTGTACGGCTTTACGCGATTAGATACAAAGAACTTGTTTGAACAACTATTGAACGTGACGGGTGTGGGGCCAAAGATGGCTCTAAATATATTAGGCATTGGCTCGGCAGAAAATGTACGTTCGGCCATAGCAGCGGGTGATACGAAATTCCTAGTAGCCGCGCCTGGCGTAGGCAAGCGCGTCGCGGAACGCGTCGTGGTCGAACTAAAAGATAAAGTTGGTTTGGTGGCTACAGCATCTGATTCGCTATTTGTAGCGACAACCTACGCCGAAAAAGATGAAGCAGTACAAGCCTTAGTAGCACTCGGATTTACTATATCTGATGCAGTTACATCGCTTTCAGGAGTTGATGCAAAATTATCACTTGAAGAACGTGTCAAGCAGGCATTAAAGGGAAGTGCATTATGATAGAGCGGATTGTACAGCCAGCGGCAGCGGCACCTGTCGATGACCCAATTGAGCATGAACTAGAGGTCACCCTTAGACCTGCTGATTTTTCGAACTACATTGGCCAAGAAACAGTAAAGCAAAATGTGGGCCTTAGTATAAAAGCTGCCAAAAAGCGTGGCGAGACGCTTGACCATATTTTATTGCATGGTCCTCCAGGGCTTGGCAAGACTACGCTAGCAAATGTAATTGCCCGCGAAATGGGGGCGAATATCCGTGTAACCAGTGGGCCAGCTATTGCCAGGGCTGCAGACCTAGCTAGTATGCTGACTAACTTACAAGACGGCGACATACTTTTTATAGACGAAATTCATCGTTTGAGCACACAAGTAGAGGAAGTGCTATACAGCGCCATGGAAGATTACGCCATAGATATTATGCTTGGTAAAGGTCCAAGCGCTAAATCGCTACGTTTAGACATACCCAAGTTTACACTCATCGGTGCGACAACCAGAACCGGCTCTTTGGCTGCACCACTGCGTGATCGCTTCGGTCATATCTATCGTCTCGAGTTTTATTCTCACGCCGAAATGGAGCAGATAATTAATCGATCTGCCAAGATTTTAGGCAGCACAATCAAGCCGGGTGCAGCCGGACTGATTGCGCACCGTGCTCGATTAACACCTCGTATAGGCAATAGATTGCTAAAACGAGTACGTGATTATGCCGACATAAATGGCGATGGGATTATTGACGAAACGCACACCACGGCGGCACTTAAGCTTCTGGATATAGATGAACTGGGCTTAGATAAGGCCGACCGACGATTGCTAGAGGCAATTATTGAAAATTACAGAGGTGGACCAGTAGGTGTAGAGACTTTAGCAGCTATGTTGGCGGATGAGCGAAGCACTATAGAAGATTACTTTGAGCCATATTTACTGCAGATCGGTTTGTTAGAGCGCACTCCCCGTGGTCGAAAAGTAACGCATAAAGCATATGCACATCTAGGCAAAAAGAAATTATCAGACCAGTCTAGCCTATTGTAAACAAGCTATGGTAGCGTGATAGAATGGCAGATATGAACGTACAAAACTTGTCTACGAGAGCAAAAAGCTTCTTTAATATGATAGAGTTTGATGATAATGAAGAATTGGTGTGGGAAATTCGTAAAGATCCATTCGGATTGTTTCTTATATACTTCACTGGCGCTGCCATATCAGCCGTTATTTTTAGTGTTTTAGTTCTTGGTGCATTGTTGTTTGATACAGATTTTCTAGGACTTGGCATTGAGTTGGGTAGCCTACGCCCAATCATTATTGCTATTGGTTTTTTTCTCACTGTTTTTTCATTGGTTGGAACCGCCATCGGAGCTTACTTGTATCAGAGCAATGTAGTGTTGATTACTTCTGAAAAGGTTGCCCAACTGCTATATAAAACTATTTTTGACCGTAAAATTTCACAGCTGAGCATTGGCGATGTCCAAGACGTAACAGTTACCCAAAAAGGCGTCCTGGCACGAATATTTAAATATGGCACGTTGGTTATTGAAACCGCTGGAGAGCAGGCAAACTACAACTTCACTTTTACTCCAGACCCATACGAAACAGCAAAAGCAATAGTCGGCGCCCACGAAGAAAATCTAAAAAAATACGGCAATTAAACGTATTGAGAAGAGGTGACTCCTCTTCTCATGGAATTTACTCTGCAAATGGATTGTCGCGGGCTTGTTTGAAGAGGGTTTGCACCTGGATGTTTTGGCCTTCTAATTGCTCAATTTTATCTAATGCGTCTTGGTCAATCTTTGGGCGTTGAACAGTCTTAAGTCGTTCAGTTATAGCGCTTTCATCTGGTTCCTGCTGTGCGAGTGTGTTGATATGGAATACTAAGTAGCTGTATAGCCCTAAAACGCCAATTATGAATATAAACCCTAGATAACGTTTGAGTTTTGAGAGAGCAGGGACTATTTTGGCGGTAATATCTTTTACTTCTAAATTCATAATTATGGTTTCACAAACACATTCATTGTTAAATTAAACTCAACCAAATTGCGATTGGTAGCGGAAGGATCGATTGAAATACTAGTGACTTGTGCGGTACGACGGTTTTGTTCAAGCTTGCCCAAAAATTCTATTAACTGATTATAGGTTGGAGCAATTTCGTTAACCTGAATGGTTACTTCAAGCTGAAATAAGCCTTGAATACCGTCTACGGGCTTAACTTGGCTAATCGGTGGGGCCTGAACTTTTGGAGTTGTGCCATCAGCACTTGGTGCAACCGGTGGGGCCTTTTGACCAAGGGTAGAAGTAGGGAAGCTAATTGTACTTATTTTAATTTTCGAGGCATCTGCTAATTTAATAATTTCTCTGACAGTAATGGCTTGATCTTTGTCTTGCGGCACAATTGATTTTGAAATAGTTTCAAGGTCCTCATATTTTTCGATGTCTTTATTAGCTTGAACTAAGGCAATTTGTTGCTCTTCTATCAGCCTATCTTGAATCTTAAGTTCCGTTAATTCTAGAGATTTTTTCTTCAGCATTGAACTGCCAAGTACGACACTCGCGGTTGCTATGCCCGTTGTTAAAACGATGGCTGCGATCATTACGTAAAAGACTCTTTTATTACTCATAGGGTCTTTCCGTCATTTATAAAGAGATACGGGCTGTTATCGCCAAAAAGCGCCCTAATACTAACTTGGCATGGATATGTTTGACCGGCTGGGATTTCGGCTGCGCACTTGATTTCTTCTATATCAGCACTCTCAAATATTTTATTAGATGGATCTTGTAAGTTAAGTAAAATCTGAGAGCCTGTTTGGAAGTCTTTTGCTTCGAAGGTGAGATCTATACCACCTTCAACCTTGACAATATTGAGTTCGGTTAAGATAGCCCCCGATGGAATGGCAGCGCCAACCTGACGTAGGACTTTTGAAAACAATATTTCTCGGCTGAGCACCTGAACAACAAGCTTGAGATTGCCGCTGATTTCACCGACTCGCTTCTGTGTTTCGTCTAATTTTTGAATACGCAAACGCTCCTGACCTTCTTCAATTTGGTTAGAGTATGATTTTACGGATTGAGTTAGATAGATTTGACCGAAACCAACAATGGCCAATATGCCAATAACACTTACAAGAATTGCTAGAACCCAGCCAAGAAGTTTTTTATTACGCCTAGCATACAGAACATCTTCTTTGACATTGGGCGGAAGGAGATTAATCATGATTTTATAATCTCCGCACGCTTCACTAACGCCAGTCCGGCAACAGTAACATACATAGACTTTTCCACGCTATTTGGGGGTTGCAAGCCAGCAAATTCCAAATGTTGCCACGGGTCACACATACGAACGGGTAATCGAAGCGTGCTGGTCATATATTCTGAAAGGCCGGGCATGTTTGCTCCTCCTCCCATGGTGACGATTTGACCGATTTTCTTTTCTGTATTCGAACGCTCTTCATAATAACGAATCATACGCCGTATTTCTTTGATAAGCTGTTCAAGGATGGGACTTAAACCCTCTGTAATTTCTTTTTGCTTTTTACTAACACCTAATCCGTATTTGGTTTTTATAACGTGAGCTTCTTGTTTTGTAACACCTAACTTTTCAGAGATTAGATTTGAAAAGCTATCACCACCACTGCTAACAGTGCCGGTTACGACCAGCCCTTTGTCATAAATGGTGATGTCGGTTGATAGGGATCCAAGATCAATTAGTACGGTCGGGACATCACTTCGTTCGGCTTGGATAAACAAACGGCCTGCAGCACTTATGGTAGTTTCAACAGCCACGACCTCGAGGCCCAGTAAGCGGGTAAGTATCATATACGAGTCGACCATCTTTTTTGGAACGGCAACAACCAGTATTTCCATCTCTTTATCGTTTTGCGAGATAACACTATGATCAAGGTATAAGTCTTGGATTGGCACTGGTATATACTGTTCGGCTTCTAGCTGTACCGCAGCGTTAAGGTCATTTGGTTTTAACTTTGGTAGAGTCATTGAGCGAGTGAACGTCTTACTGGCCGGTATGGCAATCACTGTCCTGCGAGTAGTAATATCGCCGATCAGGTGCTTATCGAATAAGTCTAGGGCAACTTTAGCAAGTGCTTCCGGATTAGTAAGAACACCATCAGTAAACATCTCCGTACTAAAACTGGTAACACCGTACCCGCTTACAGTTTGCTTTTTGCCATGCAAATTAATCTGCATAACTTTAAGACTCGAAAGACCAATATCGAGGCCGAATACAGGTTTATCTTGATAAAAATATGTGCTGTTCATGTATCTGTTATGCTGCCCACTTAAAACATAAGCTTTTTCTTACATAAACTATACCATATCTGGTGCTTATAATCTTCGATATAGAACCGCCCGCCA
Organism: Candidatus Saccharimonadota bacterium; assembly: GCA_013815785.1. Taxonomy (GTDB): domain Bacteria; phylum Patescibacteriota; class Saccharimonadia; order Saccharimonadales; family JACDFO01; genus JACDFO01. Next base: position 17,934 of record JACDFO010000015.1, read on the forward strand.
AGCTAAATCAATAGGAATCTGACTGACAGGAAAATTTGGATCCAAGCCTAAATCAAAAGGTGTTCCCGGATTTGTAGCAATATATAGGTTTTTACCAGATATACCGCCGAGTGCTGGGTCAGCCCCAAATCTTGTCTTATCTAAACAAAGTCCGTTATTTGCCAAAAAGAAAATTGCCGGTGCAATCGTATCACCACTGTTGCCCAAATAAACCGCCCCGCCAAGTGGGCAGACACTACTTTTACTTGCTGGGTCTGCCCCATATGAAACAAAGACGATAGGCCCGCTACCAGTTACGGTCTGTACGCTATCAAAGTTAATAGTTCCCTCGACAAACACAAATTTCAGTCCAGCAGCACCGGTGTCAGGATTAAAAAAAGTAGGCTTGCAAGCTGATGCCGCGCAAAAGCTTGCACGAACGTGAGTATGGTCGAGGATATCGTAGCGATTCGTGCCCAAACTTAGATCGCCTGAAGTACCGCATAGAGTACTTATATTGCTTCCCATATCAGGGTAATGCGTTTTTTTAGTATTGCCAGTACTTGGAATGCTGCGCGGCGAGCTTCCGGTGGTCCAATCGTTACACCCACCAGCCGAATTTTGATAAGTAGTATCCATGAATTCTGACCAGGGCACGAGAGTCGACTGGATTTTTGAAATGGATGTCAGATTAGGAGTAACATCAAAATTGGCATTACTGAGATTTCCCGGTGGGCTGATGCAGTTATTGTATGCTATCAATATCCGGGTTTTGGTTTGTGAGGGGTCGGCAAAAGTTGTCGGTTTTACAAGGTTGCCTGTACCACCGATTGAGCAATTGGATGCTCCAGTATTTTTGTCGGCCACAGTAATATTTTCGGCAATCAGAGTAGTAGTGTTTTTATTCATGTTTATATAACCGTTAAGGTATACATCGCGTGCGCGAATATTTTTTACACCGCTTTGAATATCAATGATATTGCGACTAATTATGGAGGAAGAAGTCGAAGCAGTTGAGCGTTGGGCTGTGATTTCGATTTTACGTGAAAAACTTGAAGCTAAAGAGTTGGCAGGTGCATAGACTCTGCCAGTTGCGGTTATGATTTTCTCTTTTGAGTTACTTCCGTCAACTACTGTTACCTCAAAAGTGGATTTATATTGTGCGTTCTGCAGAATAACCACCTCTCCACCAGAGCCGACGTAAGAAGTATTATTGTTATTGAGTTGAGCGATTGCTGCGTCTGCACCCGACTCAGCCGCATATTGCGATTGGAGTAAAAGCACTCTACCGCGGGCACGTACAAGGCTAGAATTAGCCAGAACAATCAGGCTAAAAATGAAGGTGCTTAGGAAAAGAGTCACGACTAGGATAGAGACAATAATTGAGCCATCAGAATTATTTTTTTTAGTGGTGTAATCACTCATGTGTTCCTCAGTGCGATACGTACAGT
>JACDFO010000016.1 GCA_013815785.1 Candidatus Saccharimonadota bacterium
GTGTAACATCAGTTTCATAACCCTTTTGTTTTGACTTTTCCTGGACCAGATCGGCATTGTCGCGAATAAACTGAATATCTAGCATAAGAATAGTATACAGTTAACAGTATATGGTTAACAGTTTTAGTTAATATTTTTTAAGGCTTTGAGTGTTAGTTCTGTCCGAGAGCGAGCATAGGTGCAGAAGTCACAATCACCTCCCATAGCCGCCTGCCCAACCGTTGGCATGTCGCCTTCAAGACAGGTTTTCATTTTGATTAATGTCTTTTCAACCCAAGCATCTTTGCCAATGTGCGGAAATACGTGTGTCACAAACTCTACTTTATCATCGAAGCCAGGCTTGCTGGCATCGCCAGTAGCGTAAACAAAGTAGCCCGTATTACTGACTTTATGGCCATTGGCACGCAGTAACCACTGATACACTTCCATTTGGCGTCGGTAACTATCCTGCCAACCACCTACAGGCCCAAGCTGGGTGATAGGCTGGGCCTTTGCCGTCGCTTTATAATCTACGACTATTAATTCTTCTTTGTCATTAATCCAAACATCATCCACTGCCCCGAAAACGTGCAGATTTGTTGGTTCGTGCAACGTAAACACGCCGACAAAATTTTCACGCCATCTATCGATATCTTTATGCTTGTAGGGCCTGGCTGCTATCTTGAATTTAATTTGCAAAGGGTGCTGCGTGCCGGCGGCACGGTGTACATCAAACTCTTTTTTGAACAGTTCGTCGATGGCTTTATTGATATTGAAAGGCGGACTGTTCGGTCGGGTAATCTTATGCCGGGCATCGAGCCAAAAACAGCGCGGACACTGCGTAAACAGCTCAATCTTGCTGCGACTGACCTTGAATACCTCCTCTTGCCCAGGCAAGTAGGGCTTACTTCTTCCTCTCCAATAGTTCATCTGGTTATTGTAGCAGTTTTACGCAGCAGAATTGTCAGTACCCTCACGCACCAGATCTGTTACGTGCATTAAGTGCACTTCACGAGTATTTATTTCTGCAATCTTATACATTCGCTCATGTGAATGATTGATGAGTACGATATCATCGTTTACCTGAAGTTTTTGTTCATCTCGCCACTTACCGATTAATTCTTTATCATGCACCCAGAGGTCATGCTTAAGCTCTAATTCTTCACCGACATGAAATCGAAGCAAACTCATGCGGCTATCTTAATATCTTGTATATCCAAAACGGGGATAACGAGGCTAGGTATAGGAATACCATTTATCGAATCCAAAAGTGTATCGTCTTCCTCGTGACCAATTTCAGGCATTGGATGGATATTGGCAGACTTTACTGGTAAAAAAAGAGTCTGTAAATGTGGCTTACCGAGGTTCTGTATAAATCCGATTATTCCTACGGCACTCCCTGACGCAATAACTTCGGTGTACTGCATGGTTATATGTCGTTGCTCATCTTCATCCCAATGTTTTAACATATATGCACCCAAAGTATTCACATAAATCGTGCGGTCTTGCTGGAACCTATTATCCAGACAACCGCGCAAAGTCGTTTTAGCCATCTCGATTACGTCGACAACTAGCTCACTCATATTGTTTCCTTATGTTAAGGAGAATTATACGCTCTTTTGTAGAATTGCAAGCGATTCTATATGCGGGGTGCGTGGAAAGAAATTGTAGCCAGTGAGTGATGCAATTTTGTATGTACCCTGCAGTTTGGCAATATCTCTTGCCTGCGTGGCGGAGTTACATGATAAATAAACGATTTTTACAGGTTGAACTTCTAACAGGCGGTCGATTACTTTGTCATGTAAGCCGGCGCGTGGTGGGTCAAAAATAACGCATGCATCTTTGGTAATAAGCTTGCGTGCCTCTTCGGTGCTAGCATGTACTATCTCGATTTCCCTCGTTTTGGCGTTATATGTAGCCATGGCGATGTTGCCCGCATCCATTTCAACTAGTTTTTGGGCCCCGACGGCTAGGCCTATAGTGCCGACACCGGCATACATGTCTATAATATTTTTTTGGTTTTTTACGGCTTTTTTTATAGCCAGTAAGCTTTCTTCAAAAATCGCCAGATTAACCTGAAAAAATGAATTTACGTCATAGGCTATTTCTAAACCGGCTAGTGTATCGTGCAGCTTATTATCTCCATAGCTGTAAAGCTCTTCGGTTATAATACTTGCTGGACTTTTAGGGTTGGAATAATATACTGCCAGTCCGTTGCATAAACCATCTAACTGTTCGATTTTTGGGAAGTTTTTATCTTTCACAAACAGTGCAACTACAACATCGCCTTCTTTATTCGTCCGTACAATAACCGTTTTTAGTTGTCCGCCGCGAATACCTACTGAATTCAAAACCGCGACAACTTTGTTTGCGGCGTCATCAATTTCGGACCTGGCAATACTACTGCCCATAACGATTCGTTTACCATGACTGGCGCGGTGGTACAGCGCCAAATGCAATCCATCATCGTCTCCCCAAAATGAATATTCCATTTTATTTCGATAATGTAGCGGTTCGCCTACGGACACAAAATCAAATTCGGGTACTTCCATACCTTCACGCGTAAATGCTTCAGTTAGGATTTCTTTTTTATAACTGTTCTCAGCATCAAACGTCATGATTTGCCACGGGCTGGTACTGAGATATGCTTCGTCTACTGGGGTAATACGATCTTTTGAGGCTGTAATGATTTCCTCTGCAAACCCCTCAGCGTAATCTTTTTTTTTGCGGCCGACACGAACACCGACGGTTTCGCCGGGTAGACCGTTCCAAACAAATATTTTTTGACCATTCGGGAGCGTGCCAAGACCTTGCCCACCATGAACCAACTTCTCAATAACAATTTTTTCTAACATACATGTCTTTCTGCAAACTTTATATTTGAGTGCAGTTTTGGATGAAGTCAGAGCATCAGAGCGGAGCGTACTCTATGTTCGCGCGCACTAAAGCGGAAGACTTCGCCGAAAATGTGCCAAATAGGAAGTTTGAATTTATTTTTGGAAGGCTAGGATAAGAATAGCTGCAAATGCCACTTTGGTTGCAAAACCAATTAACAAGTAATTGCGCTCTACGACCCTTGTGTTCTTCCAGCCGCCAATTCGCTTGTACTGATTGATTGTTAGCAGTATAAATCCGACCAATAGGGCTGCGTGAAGTGCATACACAAACCACGAATAACGAATGAGACCGTGTGTCCAAGTAAACACTGCGTAACTTACGATAAGTAACCACGGCAATGAGCCTGTAAACAAGCTGATGACAAATTCACTCCAAGCAGGTCGACCTGCTTGTTTGTTGCGCTTTTCTGCAACCCAGCCCAAAGCACAAGTAACGAATATGAGACCAGAAATCAGTTTGAGCGTCATTATATCGCTAACACCGCCGAGTAAAGCGACTAGTTCTAGCATTAAACCACTTGTAACACCGATGGCTATCCAGCGCCATGCTGATACACCATCATCAAGGTTAGCTTCATATTTTCTGCGCATACGCGTTGCGTTTAGTAGTGAGAATAGTACCGCAAGTCCAAGGATAGTAACTAGGAACCACTTGACCTGAACGTCTGCAACAGATTGAGATGCATGAACGAACGCGGTTTTACCACTAGTTAGACTTACTAGCTCATCCTTGCCTTGATATCCGATATTCAAAGCGTACGATGCGCTATTCATGAGCATTCCTGCAGCGACTGCAAGCGCAGCAAGGACAAACGCTGTGATTAGATTGAGTTTACGCAAGGCGTCAGTCGTAATCTGAGCCGACTTTATCTTCACAGCTGTAGTTGTTTTAACCACCGTAGCCTTTTTAGCCACAGGTTTTGTAGTTTTTGCTGATTTAGTTGCGCGAGCAGACTTTGCTGCTGCGCTGCGAGCGTTAGTTGCTGGTTTTTTTGTAGTTTTTGATTTTGCCTTAGTTGTAGTCTTTCGTGTAGCCATGAACAAAACTATAACATTAGTTTGCTTTATACGGAATACCTATGTGCTTCTAAATCTTTTCTATTCTGAGACTTCAACGTTGCGCCAGAAAGCTACGTAGTTAGTAAAGTCCTTTTTTACCCGCTCTTTGGCTGACTCCAAAGGTTGTTTGTATGTCCAAGCGCTATCTTGTTCCCAAGTATCCTCTTGGCCAACATTAAAATAGGTGTTGACACCTTTCCAGGGGCACGTATACGGAGTGGGGCTTTCTTGTAAGTACTCTTGTTTGACTGAACTTGGTGGAAAATACCAATTGCCTTCTATATAAATCAGGTTTTCTTTCTTAGCTTCTGCGATTACATTATTGTTCCAGATTGCTTTCATATGATGCTCCTTTATTATTCTTTCCTGACACTACGATGATCATTCATCTTAGTATAGCATCGCGATGGATATAGACAGATGAAGCCTCCGGAGCTAGACTCTTCAAGCCTCCGGATATAAGAGAACATCGAATGTTTGATCGAGAGTTGGGATATACAGTACTTGGCAGTCAGTAAGGTAAAGCGACTTCCTTGTTTCATAATCAGGGTCCACGATCATACACAGTCCGGCATCTTTGTCGGCCATATCGTTGTCTTTTCGTATTGCCTTAGTTCGTAAAAAAGCAGATTCGATAGAATCTATACCTAAACAACTGCCACCTACGATTATTTCCTCGAGTCCTAAGGCTACGAAGCCCCGCTGAGTTCCGTACATAAACGGAGCGTAACCATATTCTGGTTCGCCCATAAATTTCAAATCCCTTACACCTACCTGCTGGTTTACACCTACCAATATGTCGTCCACTACTCGTTTTTGTTGACGATGTTTTAGCCGTCTGAATTCAGTCGAGCGTAACAATCGAGTAAATCGTTTTGAATATTCATTTATCATTGCCAGCTGTAACTTTGGGTCATCGTCTTGAAGCTCATATGATGATAATATCGATTCCATTTCTATACTTGGAATCACCTGACTATTCAAATCGAAATATTTATAAATTCGCTGTTCGGTTTCCACTGTTGCTAAAGATGCAGAGTGAATCTCCTGCACAAATATTTTTTGCATGACGTGGTAGTCGTACGACCCTTCGGGAGCAACATCAAGAACCACGAATCCTTGATGTATCCCAAAACACCCTTCCGAATATCCCCATTCTTCAGAGACAATCGAACCCTCTTCGTCGGTGGCTGGAAAGATTCCTGCGCCGCTGATATATACTGACTGCTGAAAATAAGGATAGTGTTCATTAATCACAGGGATGAACTCAGCTCGAAGTTCTGTGGCATCGGAATTATTATCGGTTTCGTGTAAAGCATCCTGAAGCGTTCGAGCATGCTGAAAACATATTTCTAAATAAGAGTGTTCCCACCCTCTCTCGGCAAGCGCCTCACTTTCGTACCTCATTAGTGCAATGATAAACCCGTTGAATACGTTTTGCTAGTATGAAATTAAAATTTAATTTCAGGATAAATCGACTTGGTGATTTCGTCAATTTCGTGGCGGAGGGTCGGGAAAGGCACACCTTCGCGTGCACTGACACCTTCAAAAACCCAAAATACACGCTCACTAAAGCCCCAGCCACAAGCAGGTGGCATACCGTATTCCAACATCTCGACAAAATCGATGTCCAACATCATCGCCTCTTCGTCGCCCGCATCCCGCATCTGTTGTTGTTCTACAAAACGGTTTAGCTGCTCGATAGGATCATTCAGTTCAGAAAAACCATTGCCCAGCTCAGAGCCGGCAATGACGGGCTGGAAACGCTGCACGGTGTCCGGCCGATCAGGATTTGCTTTAGCCAATGGACTTATGAAAAGCGGCGTGTTTATAAGCCAGATTGGCCCCGCGACATCTTTTCGGATATTTTTCCAGAGCTTGTCGATTCCTCGCGCCAAATTTTCAGTCTTTTCTACCTCGAGTTTGTTGTCGGCGAGTGCCTTCTTAACTTCTTCAATCGTAGTAGAAAAGGGATTAATATCATAGCGAGCCTGAATAGTCTGAGCATAGTCCCATTCCTCCCATTCTTTATTTAGGTCAATATCGAACTTGCCGAGCTTGAACTGCAAAGTCCCGAAGGTATTTTGCAGTACATAACGGTACATGTCTGTCATAAATCTCATACCTTTACGCCAATCCCAATATGCGGCATACCATTCCATAGCAACATGTTCTGGCAAATGTTCGTCCGAATAGTTTTCATTCCGGAAACGCGGCCCGATATCAAATACTTTTTCATATCCTCCGCCAAGCAACCGTTTTAGAGGTAATTCATGGCTGATACGTAAGAATAACTCCTGGTCAAGCGCATCCATATGCGTCACGAATGGGTTTGCGTCTGCTCCGCCAGTAGTTTGCTCTAGCACCGGAACATTTATTTCTAGGAACTCTTCTTTGAGCAAAAATTCTCTTGTGGCTTGCCAAAATTTACTGCGACGCACAAAACGTTCGTATACATCTTTATTAACGTTGGTGTCAACGTAGCGTCGGCGTAAGCGCTCTTCTTTGTTCGTAAAGCCTTCATGCTCGGTTGGCATCGGCCGAAGCGACTTCGTAAGTAGTCTCAAAGAAGTAACCTCCAGAGACAACTCACCCGTTTGGGTCTTGATAACTTTACCGGTTGCCTCGATATAATCGCCTGGATCTAATAGATTGATTTGTTCAAATCCCAACTGACTTATAGCTGCTTCTAGCGGTTGCATCACATCATGCTTCAAAAATAGCTGTATCTGTCCAGTAGCGTCTTTCAGGACAAAAAATGCGATTTTACCGAACTTACGCGTACCCTGCAATCTACCTGCTAAAGCAACATTTTGACCCTCAAGCTCTTCAAAACGATCAGTAACCTCGCCTGCCGAGTGAGAGCGCTCTGAAGTGGCGGGGTATGGGTTTATTCCCAGTTCTTTTAATTCTGCTAATTTGCGCAGCCGCTCGTCACGGAGTTCTTTAAGCGTAGCCATTTATAAAAAGTATACAGTATCGCGTTAACACTAAACAGTTTTTAGGCTATGTCTATAATCTTGTATTGATGAGTTTCTGCTGGAGTTTTGATTTCTACATCATCACCTAATTTTTTACCGAGCAAGGCCTGACCTATCGGTGACTCGTCAGATATTTTTCCGTTCAGTGGATCAGCTTCTACCGTACCTACCACTTGGAACTTCTTCGTATCGTGGTTTTTTAGTGTAACGACGGATCCAAGTTGGACTTTGTTGTCACCATTCGGCTTCTTAATAACTTCGACATTCAGCAGAATATGCTCAATCTCAGAAATACGACTTTCTACGCGTTCTTGTTCTTGCCGTGCTGAACTGTACTCTGCATTTTCACTCAAATCGCCGAATTCGCGTGCAGTCTTGATACGTTCCGCTATTGGGCCACGCTGACTTATCAGCGTTTCCAACTCAGATTTTAGTTCTGTTACACCCTCGCGGGTGAGATAAAATTGTTTCTTCATAAAAAAATAGCTCCTTTCAAGGATAGGTTTTGGTCTCTCGGAATGCCCTTAGTATATCAAGGTTTACGTCTACTCTGCCAGTGTTTTAAGAATTTCCACACTACTAAGTAGTTTAGTTTCGTCATTCGTTCGAGCCTTGAGTTCGTGCTTACCAGCCTCTACTGTTTTAGGACTAATGACAATTCTATATGGAATTCCCATTAAGTCTGCATCTCCGAACTTCTCTCCCGCTCGTATATCGCGGTCATCATATAGTACCGTAACACCAGCCTTAATCAAATTATTATATAAATCGTCGGCTGCTGATATCACAGAAGGTATATTTCCGAGAGCAGCGAGGTATACTTTGGCCGGTGCGACATTTTCTGGCCACACTAACCCTTTATCGTCAGAAAATTTTTCGGCGATAACGCCCATGACGCGTGTAATGCCAATCCCGTATGAGCCTAAGTATACAAACTGCCGTTCGCCTGCTTCATTAGTAAATGCAAAATCCATCTGTTCGCTTTTGTGGGTTCCGAAGTTAAAGATATTTCCAACTTCAGCACTTTTAACTTTTTCTAACTCTTCTCGCTTGATGCCGAGCTTTGCAAGATTGGTGTCATCTAAAACTTCTTCGTTAACGGCAATGTTCTTTTCTTTGTGTAAATAAATAACGTCTTCGCCTGCTTCACATACCGTTTGGAATTCATGACTAAATTCCGTAAATGCACCCCCACTAGCAAAAGTTACGTACGTGTCAGCGCCGAGCCCTAAGCGTTCGTACACTTTCTTGTAGGCATCAATGGTGGCTTGGTAGAAAAGTTCATGCTGAGCTTCGTCTACACTGCAGGAGTACATATCTTTCATGACAAATTCGCGGCCGCGCATGATGCCACTTTTTGCTCGAAGCTCGTTTCGAAGTTTCGTTTGAAATTGATAAACATTAGCCGGCAAATCTTTATAACTACTGATGTGTTGCTTCATCATTTCCACTATCGGTTCTTCGTGGGACCAACCAAAGCCAACATCCGTGCCGTCTTTTAAATTTGATTTGAACCACACATCAACAGACTTGTCGTCCCAGCGACCAGTCTTTTCCCAAATTTCTCGTTTTTGTATTCCTGTCATTATCAGCTCTTGGCCACTGATAATGTTCATCTCTTCGCGTACGATTTGCTTTATGTTTTCAAGTACCTTTATACCAAGTGGCAAATAATCGTATGCTCCTGCCATTTCTTTATGTATATAACCGGCTTGTATGAGTAACTGAGCATTCTTAGCTGTTTCATCAGCCGGAGTGTCTTTGCGCGTTTTGGTGAAAACTTGGGATAATCTCATCACCTAATTCTACCTCACGCTATCTTGAACACAAAGAGAGCCAAGAAAGCTATCAGGTTTTTGGCACCATGCAGGCCGATTGGGGCCCATAAGCTGCCGCTCCGTTCACGCAGGTAGACAAGTACCATCGATAAGATAAACGTATCAACAAAGGCAATCCAAATAGTAGACCCACCTTCGCCACCGGCTAGGTGAGCCACGCCGAACAACAAGCTGGTGATTATAGCGGCAGGTAAGAATTTTATGCTCGTGCGCAGTCCGGAATATAGGAAGCCTCGAGCAATGATTTCTTCAGTGATAGGAGGTAGGATGACTAAGCCCACGAATACGAGCAGCAAACCCGTGCCAGTGCTATCAGTATTAAACCCAAGTTCTTGGGCTTGTGAAGTATCCAAAGAACTAAAAAGCTTCGTAAGTACCGCTACTATACTTATATAGAGTGCTATATAAATCCCAATTCCGAGAAATGTATAACCGACATCGCGAAGCCGTGGTCTAATCAACCCGATATCTTTCGGATGAGCATTGCGACTGCGTAAAAATAAATAAAGCAAAGCAAGCGTAATCACTTCAACGACGGCGATCAATACAAACTGAGACGTGCCGTCACCACCCAACCAATCTTGAATTCGGGACATATCCCAACCCATGACCAGAAGTACGGCGATAATAAATGTACCAGCTAACACTTGTCCTGCAAAGAATACCAGTATCGTTCCAAGCACCGCAGCTATAGGTCCCCACCCTAGATGCTTGTAGTTTTGGTATTCTAATTTCATGTGAAGCGGTTAATATCTACGATGGTAATGAGTACAAATAGTAACATCAGCAAGATAAATCCCGTACCATGAATCCACTCTTCTTTGCGCTGTGTCAATGGTTTGCGTATCGCCCGGAATAGTAATGTCACGAATAGCCTACCACCGTCCAGCGCCGGAATTGGCAAAACATTCATAATAGCTAACGTCAGAGAAATAATAGCAATTATGAGCAGAATGAACTGAAGACCAAGAGCGCTGCCTTTGCCAATGATATAGCTTATACCCACGATACCCGATACTTGGCTGGAGGCTTTTTCTGTATCACCTTGGAACAGACCGCTGAGAGCAGTGCCTAAGCCTTTGAACGTTGCTCCAGTAATTTGTTTTATAAGACCGGCGGCAATGACCGGTGAAGACCACGTAGAGCGCTGCACGATGTATTCTGCTGGCTGTATTCCCAAATAACCTTTGGCTTTTTCTGGGTCATTCGTGTCCTCTGCCTCTTTTCTGCTTGCATCGACTTCTTCAGTCGTACGGAGTGTCGTTTGAAGCTGCCGGGCTTCGTTGCCATCTCGTACAACTATTTCTACCTCTTTGCCAGCGTATTTTCTGGTGAGTTCCGGCAGCTGGTCCGCACTGGTAATAAAGTCTTTTGGAGCATTCGGCATACCGATAGCGGCGAGCTCAGTCTGATCACGAATTCCTGCTTTTTGAGCCGGAGAATTTGGTTCGACATACCCTACTAATACTTCGCGCTGAATGATCTTGGTATCACTCTCTACCGTAAACTGATTTTCTAAGATTTTAGGCATACCGACCGCTGCTAAAATTGTCAGCAGTACGAAAGCCGTGAGAGCATTCACAACAACGCCGGCTAACATAATCTTTACTTTTGCCCATAAGCTTGCAGCGCCGAATGTTCCCTTTGCGGTATCGGCATCATGTTCGCCCTTAAGCTTTACAAAGCCTCCAAGTGGCAGCCAATTTAAGGTGTAAACTGTTCCGTCTTTTTTGCCAAGTACTTTGGCTCGCGGCGGAAAACCAATACCAAATTCTTCTACTTCTACGCCGTTACGTCTGGCAACCAAAAAATGGCCAAGTTCATGTAAAACAACCAGACCTACGAATAAAATAAAACCTAAAATAATTAATGGTATCGACATCAGCTTCCAAATCTCCGTTCTCTGTTTACGTAATCTTTCATGCAGTCATCAAAGTCTGTGGTTGTAAAATCTGGCCACAGTTTGTCTAGAAATTTTAACTCAGCATATGCTGCGCGGTACAGCATAAAGCCGCTTGTGCGCTGTTCGCCCGATGTACGAATTAGTAAATCAATATCAGGAATTTCTGGGCGATATAATGAACTCCACAGTGTATCGAGCGTGACATCGCTTGCTGAGTGACCCTCGGCAACGATATTCTGTACGGCGTCTACCAATTCTTCACGGCCGCCATAGTTAAAACAAAGTACTAATGTGCCCCCGGTATTATCTTTGGTTTTTTCCTCTGTTCGATCGATAGCGTCCAGTACTTTTTGGCGGACACCGGAGCGTCTTCCCATAATAATCACTTTGATGCCGCGCTCATGGAACTCGTCCAAGTATTTTTCTACAGCTTTTACTGTTAGATCCATCAGGTAATTTACTTCTTCTTCGGCACGCTGCCAGTTTTCGGTCGAAAACACGAAAGCCGACAAGTACTTCACACCGCGCTCAAAAGCGTGGAAACTAATATCTTTTAGGACGTCCATTCCGTGGCGATGGCCTTGCACAACCGGCAAACCATTTTGTTTTGCCCAGCGACGATTTCCATCCAGAACTAGCCCCATATGAATAGGTATAGCAGCGTTATCAGACATGTCTCTCCATTATAGCTTAACCAAGCTGTTAGATGGTCATTATTTCGGATTCTTTGGCCTTAGCGGACGATTCAACTTCCGCTTTGGATTTATTCATGGCATCCTCAACCAGACGAGCCAGACGCTTCGCCTCATCTTCACCAATGTCTTTGTCTTTTTTTGCACTATCAATTATATCCATTGCTTCGTGACGAGCATTGCGCATGGCGATCATGCAGTCCTCTACCTTGCCGTTAACAACTTTGACATATTCGCGTCGGCGCTCTTCATTAAGCGGTGGAATCGGTACGCGAACAACTCGGCCGTCGTCACTTGGGTTCATACCCAGCGAAGGGTTGTTACGAATAGCATTCGAAATAGCCTGCAAAGTGGCCGGGTCAAAGGGTGTAATTTGCAGCAATTGGCCCTCTGGAGCCGTTACGGTCCCCACCTGAATTAAGGGCATCTGCGCGCCGTAAGCGTCAATCATCAGTCCGTCTAACATACTTGGGTGTGCACGGCCTGTACGAACCTTCTTGAGCTCATCCTGAAAATGAATTACAACGGATTGCAGCTTAGTTTTCGCTTGGTCAACTACTTGGTTTGGTGTCATATTACTATTTTACTCTGTCACTTCGCCTAATGCTATACGATTGAAGCGACGGACAATAATGTTTTCGCCTAGTTTGGCGATGTTTTCTTTGACGTAATCGCCAACTGTTTGGTTTGGATTCTTAATGTATGGTTGTTCCAGCAAAATACGCTCGGCAAAATACTTGTGTACCATGCCGCCTGCTATATTTTCGAGCATATTGTCTGGTTTACCTTCTGTTTTTGCTTTTTCAGTGAATTCAGCTAATTTTGCGTCGTGAACTTCTTTAGGGACAGATTCTTTGGATACATACTCAGGACTACTGGCAGCAATGTGCATAGCCAGATCTTTGACGAGGTTCGTGAACAGTTCGTTGCGGGCTACAAAGTCGGTTTCGCAGTTGACCTCTACTAACACTCCGATACGGCCATCGTGATTATACGTACCGACTAAACCGGCACGTGCTTCATGCTCGCCACGTTTTTCGGCTTTGGTCATACCTTTTTTGCGCATCGCTTCTAGCGCCTTATCAAAATCACCCTTTGTCTCTACTAATGCAGCCTTTGCATCGGTAATTCCGACGCCAGTTAGCTCGCGTAGTCTCTTAATTTCTTCGATGGAAATATCATTCATTTTATATTTTTACCTTTTCTATTTTTTGTTTTTCCTCAGGCTTCTCATCTTTATCGGGAGCAGGAACTGCTTTTTCAAGCTTCTTGGCATGCTTAATTTTACCTGTATCGATTGCGGTTTTGACGTAATCAGTCACGAGCTGAATCGATTTGATAGCATCGTCGTTGCACGGAATCGGATAATTAATCAGGGTCGGGTCAGCGTTTGTGTCAACCAGAGCTACTACGGGTATATTTAGTTTGCGCGCTTCAAGAACGGCATTTACATCATGGGTAACGTCGATGATAAAAACTGCACCAACACGTGCCGCCATATTCTTGATGCCACCGTAAATAATGTTCATTTCATCTATTTCTTCTTGGAAACGCTGTACTTCTAGCTTGCTGTATTTGCTGGCTAGCTGCCCGTTTTCCATCTTGGTTTCGAGGTCTTTGAGGTGCTTAATGCGACCGTTCATAGTGGCCTTATTGGTCATCATTCCCCCAAGCCAACGCTCGGTTACAAATGGCATGTCGGTGTCTGCTGCCAGCTTGTTAACAATGTCTTGTGCCTGTCGCTTGGTAGATACGAGCAAAATTTGCTTGCCCTCTGCGGCTACGTCTTCCAAAAATGCCAAAGCTTTTTCTAGCCCTTCGACGGTTTTAGTAAGGTCAATAATATGACCGCCGCCGCGCTTGCTGTGAATATACTGCGCCATTTTAGGGTGCCAACGGCTTGTTTTATGACCAAAATGCGCCCCAGCTTCTAATAATTTCTTAATGTCTACATCTGTAGCCATGATAAATAAGTAACCTTCCTTGATTCTTGTTCTTCATTTGGGTACCCCGACTGCCCTACACGGGTTAAGCACGGAGAGAACCATTTCCCAAACTGATTAATTTATGACTAGATAATTCTACCAGAGATGCAACAGATTGACAATAGGCAGTTAGCAGAACCTCACGTACCTAAATCCAGCTTCAACGCTAACCTGTCTTACTTGGTTTTCAGGCTGATTACTAGTACTTCTTCATTTTCTCTATGAGATACTGTGGTACGCTCCGCCTGTTCTGAATTATGCACCTAGCGTTTGACGACGTGCAGTAAGAATCTAAAAAAGCCTTTTTTATACAGTGCGAAACCGGCACCGCCGAGTAGGACCAGAAGCAAGCCTAGCGTTAATTTGCCAAGCGTAGTTTTCAGCAACACCCCTACGTTTGAGGGATGCGCCACTAAGTTACCCAGTGCTTTCGGGATATCGCCAAGGCCGTTGACTACTTCATGTGTACCTGTAGTTTGCTTTGGTTCGTCTAACTCGGTGCCAGCCAAGTCAGCAGGAGCAGCAGTGGATGCGTCTCCGCCGCCGGCACCGCTAGAAGGGGGTAGGTCTGATGTAGTTGGCGGTGAGTTCGAACCGCCTTCTGTCGGTAGTACGGTGGAAATTCCGGTGTCGCCCAAAAGCGCCGCCTGGATAGCATCAGCGCCCGCCGTAGTACTGGCAGTACTGTGAGGAGTGCCGGCAGCAATTTGAGTACTCACGTAAGGTGAGCCTGCGGCGCGCAGTTTGGCTGCATAGTCACCGCCGTGGGCCTGCATCGACGTATCAGAGTCTCCCCAGATGAAGTGCACACGGGTTGTCGGATGGTTGTAATCTTTGCCGCTGATTGCGATACTCTCTTGGTCCCACCGAGGCCGGAAACTGGCATCTTGATTGTCACACGGCCCTGGGGTACCGCCAAAGCCATACGAAGAGTCAATTCGGTTAGCCGAGCCTTTTTCATCACCGAAACCACCGTAGCTATAACCAGATTCTGCTAAACAACCCTTAGCTATTGATGAATGAGGCGGACCGCCCGTGGGTACGACTGCGTTGATAATACTCTCAAGACCAAAGTAGCTGATCGCAAGCGTGCTCTGCGTCGAGCCACCACTATTGCCCGTGACACAAAAACCGCATTGCCCTACTTTACTTGGTGATACACCCAAAGGCACATATTTGTTGTCGTGTAACCACTTGATGACCGTAGCGGGACGGCAGCCAAGGTGGGCCGGACCGGCATCTTCACCATTCGCAGACTGAAGCCAAGAGTTTCCCCAGCTCACCTGGTAAATTGTCAAACCGTTACTTCGTAGGTTTGTATAGAGTCTGTCAGTCTGGGCTGTTCGGTACCAACTGGTGCCACCGCCACCAGTAAAGAACACGGCTACACCGCGAGTTGAGGCAGTCGCTGGAAGTTCACTCAAGTAGCCGCCCAAAGTCTGTTGGATGCCCGGACAGCTAACCTCAAAGCTAGTACAGGTACTACCCGGTGGGCAATCTGGTACAGATACCGACGTCTGGCTAAACGCGCCAAGGCTGAACGGATTCGTATTGGCCGAGGTGCCGAACGTCATGTAAAGGCCAATAAATGCCACTACGATAATGACAAGGCCAGCTAAAATCTTTTGGGGTATTCGCCGTTGAACTAGAGAGTCAGACTTTTTCATATTGCATGATCAGCTTGCTTAAGTTTATCATAACCTGCGCCCCCCGTATTGACAAGATGTTAACAGAGGCGTACACTGCTCCGGTTATGTATAAGCTGACTGCAGTGAGGCTCGCTGCTAACCAGTGCAACCCTGTCGTAGCCAACTTTCACAATTTAAACTTGCGCTTTTTGGCTCAAATTATTTAGAATTTCCTCAACGTATCTACAGATATGCTTCAAAAATTACAAAATAATTTGTGCTCAAAAATCATCAAGTTTAATTTTGCAAAAGCTGACAACAACAGGCTTAACTTAAAGAAGCCAGGATATTTATGAAAAAAGATTTACACCCTGACACGTACCGCCCAGTCGTGTTTCAAGACCTCAATAACAAGACGACCTACCTTACAAAGTCTACCGTCGCCACAGACGAAACAATCAAACTAGACGGCGTTGACTACCCTTTGGTCAAAGTTCATATTTCTAGTAGCTCTCACCCGTTCTTTACCGGTCAGGAAAAGCTGGTTGATATAGAAGGCCGTGTCGATAAATTCAAAGCTCGTCAAGAAGCGGCTAAGGCACGCAGCGATGCTATGAAAAAAGCAGCGACCAAAACTCGTGTCAAAGCCGAAAAGGATTATGAAGACGATAATGACCAGCCAGTTAAAATGGGCATAGCATCAGCCAACAAGTAACTACCCTAGCCTAAAACCACCCGCAGATTCTCTTCTCGGGTGGTTTTTGTTTATACTAAGGATTAATTATGGACCAAAAAGAACAAGCACTACGCAAGGAATACGAGGAACTGCAAAAAAAATTGCAGAATCCTTCTGTTTTTAGTGACCCAAATTATCCCAAACTTGCCCGGCGCCAAAAACTACTGGAAGACACCATTAATCTCTTCGAGGAAATTTTAAAAATCAGAAATCAGAAATCAGAAGCCGAGGCACTGAGCAATAGTAATGACGAAATGGCAGAACTGGCACGCACAGAACTTGACGAGCTTGAGCTCAAGCTATCAGCTATCAGCTCCCAGCTCTCAGCTTTGTTAACACCAAAAGACCCGAATGATGAAAAAGACGTGATTATCGAAATACGGGCAGCGGCTGGCGGCGACGAAGCCAGTTTGTTCGGTGGTGAGCTGTACCGCATGTATAGCCGCTGGGCAGAAGTGCATAATTTTAAGACAGAGCTGGTAAGCGAAAGCCCGTCAGAAGCCGGTGGTTTTAAAGAGATTATATTCACCTTCAGCGGCGAGGACGCATATAAAATGCTTAAATTTGAGGCTGGTGTACACCGTGTACAGCGCGTGCCTGTAACAGAAAGCCAGGGCAGAATACATACAAGCACCGTTACCGTTGCAGTCATGCCCGAAGCCGAAGAATCCGACATAGAGATAAACCCAAGCGACTTAAAAATCGACGTCTATAGGTCTGGTGGCCACGGTGGCCAATCTGTAAACACTACTGACTCTGCAGTGCGTATCACCCACCTACCCAGCGGTCTTGTTGTAACCAACCAAGATGAAAAATCTCAGATCAAAAATAAGCTCAAAGCCATGAGTGTTCTGCGTTCTCGCCTACTCCAAGCTAAAATTGATGAAGAACAACAGCAATTATCTGACGCCCGCAAAAAACTAATCGGTAGCGGTGACCGCTCAGAAAAAATCCGCACCTACAACTTCCCCCAAGACCGAATAACCGACCACCGCATAGGCTATTCCCGCTCCAACATTCCAGGAGCCTTAAACGGCGACATAGATGATTTGATAGAAAGACTTCATGAATACGAACGCCAACTTATCAACGACGAACCATTGGCTAATTAAGTCCACTAGATTTCTTAAAGAATCGGGTATACCTACAGCACGATTAGATTGTTTAGTACTACTTGAATATGCAACAAAGAAAGACCGTTCCTTCCTGTTAGCCCACCCCGAAACCGTTTTGCAAGGTCCAACCTTGCAACGGTTGGATGGGTGGGCGGAAAGGCGGGCTGGGCATGAGCCACTGAGCTACATTCGGGGGAAATCTGAGTTTTATGGGCGGGAGTTTTTGGTCAATGAAAATACATTAGAACCACGGCCAGAAACCGAAGCAATGATTGACTTTGTGAAAAGTATTGTGAAAAGTCGTGAAAACCTAGTAGTTGCTGACATCGGCACGGGCTCAGGATGTATCGCCATATCTGTTAAACTCGAATTTCCTGATATAAGAATATATGCGACTGATATTGATGTGAAATGTTTAGAAATCGCTCGTGAAAACTCTACACGTCTTAACGCAAATGTTGATTTTTATGAAGGTAATCTGCTCGAGCCAGTAGTAAATAAACAAATAGATATGCTGCTGTGTAACCTTCCATACGTACCGAACAATCATAGTCTGAATAAGGCTGCCAAGTTTGAACCACGGCATGCTATTTTTGGCGGAGTCGATGGTTTGGATTTCTACCGCCAGCTTTTCGAGCAAATTAACGGCCTAACTAGCAAACCGACCTTTGTTCTAACAGAATCTTTACCACTCCAACACGAGGAGTTAGCAAAAATTGCCACCAGTAACGGCTATCGCCTAGAAAAATCTGAAGATTTTATTCAGGTTTTTTCTAATTAGTTGGGGCGGCTTGTAACGTGACTTTTATTTTTTGTTCATCGTTGCCTCGAATTATTGTCAATTCAATTTCTTCGCCAACTGCATAGCCTGCTACTAACGAAGTCAGACTGTTTTTGTCGTCAATGTCTTTGCCAGCTATCTTGGTAATGATATCCCCTTCTTTCAAGCCGGCTTTCTCGGCTGGACTACCGGGCAATATGGATGCCGCCCTGCCTTCGGTATTAGGCACGATATAGGCACCTCGCTTGGTATCTAACTCATACACTTCAGCAACGTTATCGTCTAGCGTGACGTAGCGAATACCCAGATAAGGTCGCTCTAATTTCCCTTTTTCTAGAACGCTCTTGATGAGACCTTTAATGTCATTGATTGGAATGGCAAAACCGATGTTTTCAGCACTGCCAGCAGCTATGGCGGTATTGATTCCGATGACTTCACCATTAGCATTTACTAGTGGACCGCCAGAATTACCTTGGTTGATGGCTGCATCTGTTTGAAGCAAGTTTTGAAGCGAATCACTGCCCTGGGCATCACCCGCCTCCACACTCCGGCCAAAACCAGAAATGATTCCTGAAGTTACACTGTTTTGGAATTGCCCAAGCGCATTGCCGATAGCCACGGCTTTATCACCAACCTGGATGATACCTGAATCACCTAATTTGGCAGGTACAAGATCTTTGCCTTTTTTGTCTTTGACTCGCAGGAACGCAATATCCAGCGGGTCGCTTTCGCCCGTGCGTCCGATGACCTCGACATCATCGAGCACCGTGCCGTCCGACAATGTAACCGAAACAGTCGGACTACCAGCTGGTATGACGTGGCGATTGGTCACAATGACGCCCTCTTCGGAAATAATAACCCCTGTGCCGGCGGCTTCTTGCTCAAACGCACGATCTACGCCGAAAAAGTCTGTTACATTTTCCTGACTGATGACACTTACTGATACGACGCTCGGGCCAACATTTTTGGCGATATCGCTGATTAATTCGCTTTCGCTCGTTATTATCTGCTGCCTGGCCTCGTTGCTACCGTCAAAACCTAATGATTTGTTACGTGACCCTGCCCAGCCACCAAGAAAACCCGCTGACGCACTAATAAGCACCAGAAGCGCCGTACTCACGAGTTTAGCTCTGGCGACATGCAATCTATTGTTCGAATCCTTCTCCACAAAACCTCCTATAGATACGTCACTTATGTTACCACGAAACACTACTGTGC
>JACDFO010000048.1 GCA_013815785.1 Candidatus Saccharimonadota bacterium
TTAGTAATATAAAAACACCCCGTGAAGCCGGAGTGTTTTTATAGTGACTTTTGTCAGCTAGGGACGGTTTGTACCTGTGCCAGTGCCAGTTCCTGTAGTAGGAGTTGTACGCGTTTCGGTTCCTGTACCAGTGCCTGTAGCTGGAGCTGGGGTGGTGTTGGTCGGGGCTGGGTTGGTGCCACCAGTAGTCTCAGTATTACATTGTTGGCCATTTGGATTAGCCTTGACGTATTCTGCAACTGCTTTAGCAACCTGGCCGTCTTCTTTTAGGTTCTCCCAGAAGATAACTTGCTCTCGGTTAATAAGCATTTCATCAGTCGGGCCGTGAAGCTCACAACCAAGCTTTACAAGTGAAATGTCATTAGCGGCGGTTTGCTGTTGCGTGCCATTCTCTTGGTTGGGCTGAACGGTTTGGTTGACTCGCAAATAGTAGATATTTCCCATACGTAGGTATTTGCTGGTTAAGTCTTCGATGCGGCCGAAGTAAACTTGTCCACCATTCAGGAAAACAGCTTGCATTTTGCTATCGTCAACATACTTAGCTTCACCACTGTTTTTGCTAACTGCTAGAAAATATACTAGTGCAACAATGAGTGCAGTCGCTGAAAATAGCAGCGCAACACTTGCGAGCTTCATGCCACTAAAGACGTTAACTTTTTTGCGTTTTGGTGCGGGTGCACCACCAGCTGCTGCTGGTTGGGTTGGGCGTGAGCCGTTATTTGTCCAATCCATTGATCTGTCCCTCTTTTTCTTAAACTTTATACGATGTGCTTAAGTTTAATGCATAAGAGCCATACAATGCAAGAGGGCACTTGCGTATACCGTTTACCCCTGTGTAAAAAACACTTCATTATAATCGCTTAACACCTTGAAAGGAGTTAAAGTTAGGCAAAATGTATTGACAACCTGAAACTCTCAAGAGTATGGTAGGAGTACCAACACTAAGTTCAAGAGAGGGAGACGTTGAACATGGCTTATAAGCACACTAATTCTAAAGGGGTAACATACCACCTAAACTCAAAGGCTGTCACGCTTCGTGGTGGCAAACTACAGACTATTTATTATTTCAGCAAAGATAACCGCCCAGAGGCTTCTGACCTTCCTGATGGTTTCATGGTAAATGAAAACCCACGTAACGGTTTCCTTACTGTTAAGCGCAAAGCATAACGTTAAAAAGAAATTGCATAGGCGTCCGGGACTCGTTCTCGGACGTTTTTGTTTTATTAAGCACAGAGGGATTGTTACACTAGTCAAATGGTAAAAACATTCAAAGACATTGTAATAGCCAAAAGCTTGACGAAAAAATACGGCAAAAAGACAGTCGTCAAGGGGGTATCCTTTGAGGTTAAAGAAGGAGAAATATTTGGTATCTTAGGCCCGAACGGAGCCGGTAAAACCACCACGCTTGAAATGTTAGAAGCACTTCGGCCAATCGACGGGGGTTCTGCTAGCCTAGATGGTTTTGATATAGCCACCAACCCAGAGAAAATCAAGGCTCTCATCGGTGTTCAGCCGCAAACACCGTCTTTTGAAGAAAAAACCAAGTTGACGGAGCTCATTGAATTTTTTGCAGCAACATACGGCGAAAAAGTTGATCCTATGAAGTTCCTAGAAGACGTCCAATTGGCCGAAAAAGCCGATAGCTACCCGGAACAGCTTTCTGGTGGCCAACGGCAACGCTTTAGCATTGCCACTGCCCTGGTGCACGGTCCAAAAGTATTCTTTTTAGACGAGCCCACTACTGGTCTTGATCCGCAGGCTCGCCGTAATCTCTGGGAGTTGGTGCAGCAGGTTCGGGACCGCGGCGTAACCGTTATTATAACAACTCATTATATGGACGAAGCCGAATTGTTGTGCGACCGCGTAGCAGTGATGGACAACGGCAAAATCATCGCACTCGACACGCCCAAGAATCTAATCCAGGCACTGCTGCGTAAAGGCTTTAAAAAGCAGATGGCAGTAGAGCAAGCAAACTTAGAAGACGTATTCATTGATTTAACAGGGAAAGCATTACGAGATTAAATGAACAGTATTCGCAAAACCTTACTTCCGATTACAACTTTTGTTCGAATTGACGTGAAGCGTCTGTTTCGTGACAAAGTAGCTATATTCTTTGTTTTTGTTTTCCCGTTAATATTTTTACTAGTTTTTGGCACTATATTCGGCGGTGACAACGATATTTCATTCAAAGTAGCACTCCTAAATAACTCTAAATCCGACTTTGCTAAATCATTTGCAGAGAGTTCTAAAGGCGATAAAGTACTCAGAGTCGACGAGAAAATCACCACGCTAGATCAAGCCAAGGCCAAGATGAACCGTGGCGAGCTAGACGCGACCATTATTCTGCCGGAAGGTTTCGGAGACGTTACAAATGGCAAGTATCCAAGCGGTGAAGCACAACTGCTGTATGACCAAAATAATGAGTCAGCTGGCCAGACACTTAGCTCAGTACTTGACGGTATTTTTAAAGGCATAAATTCCCAGTTTGTTGCCAACGAAACGCCGTTTACAGTCAAAGCCCAGTCAACAGCCACCGAAGGCCTCAGCCGTTTTGATTACACATTTTCGGGTTTGCTCGGCTTCACCTTGCTTTCGCTCGGCATATTTGGACCTACCACCGTATTCCCGCGGCTAAAACAGCGTGGCGTATTGCGTCGATATCAGACTACTACTATCAAGGTCTGGCAATACTTTACTGGTAACGTCATCTCTAACGCCATTGTCGGACTCTTAGCAGTTGCACTGATGTTTATCACAGCCCTCCTATTTTTCGACCTTGATATGCGCGGGGATTACTTCAGCTTTGCGACGATCACCATTCTAGGTGTAACCATGTTGTTTGGAATCGGTTTGGCACTCGGGGGTTGGGCAAAGAATGAAAACCAGGCAGCACCACTGGCGCAACTAGTAACGTTTCCGATGATGTTTTTGTCTGGCGTCTTTTTCCCAACATTCTTAATGCCAGAATTACTGCAGAAAATTACTAAATTTATTCCATTAACCCCAGTTATCGATGGTATCAGAATGATTGTAACTGAGGGCAGGACAATCTTCGACATCGGCCCACAACTATTGGTGATTGGCGGCTGGACACTGATAATTTACATAATAGCCTTTAAAGTTTTTCGATGGGAGTAAGTCAATGAGAGCTATTTTTCTAGATAGGGACGGAACACTAAATTTAGAGCCAACGGATGAAATAGTTGCATCTGCTGACCAGGTCATTTTGCATACCAACGTTATCGAAGGCTTACAAATCCTGGCGGGATTGGATTATAAAATATTCATACTGACCAATCAGATAGGAATTGCACAAAAGCGAATTACCGAAGAACAGTTCCAGGCAGTAAACCAAAAAGTTTTAGAACTCATCGCACCGAGCGGAGTTCAGATTATAAAAACATATTTTTGCCCGCACCAGCCTGCAGACAACTGTGACTGCCGAAAACCAAAAACAGGTATGATCAAGCAGCTGCTTGCCGAAAACCTTGATATCGATGTGTCAAACTCGTGGGTTATCGGTGATCGTCTCAGCGACGTTGGTTTGGCTCAGGCTATCGGTTCTCGGATGATCTTGGTTAATATGGCTGGCAAATACATCGAAGATACTGCCGAGTTCGTGGCACACGATCTATTAGATGCGGCTCAAATCATTCAAAACGAAGGCTAGAATTGGCTGATATGTTTCTGAACAGCTACTACGGCCGTGAGGTTTAAAGTTGCTCAGGTTTTAATGGGCCGGATGATTTGTCATTTATCAGGCGTTTGTACATTAGTTCAGCGCTGATGAGAGTTATGGGCATGCCGATGCCCGGGTTAGTGCCAGCTCCTACATAGTAAAGATCTTTGACTTTTTTGCTGATGTTATTGGGCCGGAATATGGCTGTTTGCCTGAGAGTATGAGCCAAGCCTAGCGCACTGCCCTTATAACTGTTGTAGCGCTGTTCAAAGTCGCGCACACTGAATAGTTTTTTGTACACTATACGCTCTCGCAAATCTTTGACGTACATATGCTTCTCGATTGTTTCAAGAATTTTATTTGAATAATGTTCAAGTAATTCGTCGTCATATTTCAAACCGGACGCGACAGGTACCAGCACGAAGAGGTTTTCGTGGTCCTTTGGAGCCACAGAAGGGTCAGTTTTACTTGGATTGCATATATAGAGGCTTGGATCTTTAGGCCACCTGGGCTGGTCAAAAATTTCAGCAAAATTCTTCTTCCAATCTTTACTGAACAGTAAATTATGGTGTGTCAGCTCTGGAATCTTACCTTTTACACCCAGGTACATAATCAGTGCGCTCGGTGCCATCGTTCGTTTATGCCAGTAGCGCTCGGTTTTCGTCCGGTATTCAGTTTCGAGCAGCTGTGTTTCTGTATGGTGGATATCAGCATTACTGATGACAATATCCGCCCTTTGTTCGCCATTTTTGGTCATTACACCGACAGCTTTGCCATCTTCGACAATGATTTTTTCGACTAAACAATCCGTAACGAATTTTGCGCCGTGTTTTTCGGCAATCTTTTGCAACGCTTTAACAATTTCATAAATCCCTCCATCAGGGTAGTAGACGCCCATATTGAAGTCGATATGACTCATGATGTTGTAGATGGCGGGGGTGTTATATGGGCTGGAGCCCAAAAATACCAGAGGGTACTGCATGAGTTTTTGCATAGCGTCGGTTTTAAAATATTTACCCACGTGTTTATTCATATTACTTAACACGTTAAGCTTTCGGCCTTCAGTAGCCATTTCGCGTGTAAAGAAATCTTTGAACGAATCATAGTTTTTGTACATGAAGCGGTCTTTCGCAACTCCATACTGGTAGCCTGCTTGGTCTAAGTAGCTTTCGAGCGCGCTGCCAGCTCCGGTTTCAATCTGCTCGATCGTTTTCAGATCTTTTTCCAAATCCGAATGTATATCAATTTTTAAGAAGGTGTCTTTGTAGAAAATGCGATAACTGGGTGATAGCTTCTTGAGCTTCAGATGCTTGTTGACGTCTTCGCCTAACAGCTTGAAGAAGTGTTCAAAAACGTCGGGCATTAGGTACCAGCTAGGCCCCATATCAAACCTGAAACCTTCTTCTTCAAAATACCCAGCCCGGCCGCCAATTTGGTTGTTTTTTTCTAGTACCGTTACGTTCCAGCCAGCTTTTGCTAGCAGACAGGCCGAACCCAATGCCCCGAAGCCCGAACCGATAATAATCGCAGATTTCCCAATCATGGAGTTATTGTACTGTTTTTGTAGAGAACATAACGTGTTAAAAATACACTGATAATC
>JACDFO010000049.1 GCA_013815785.1 Candidatus Saccharimonadota bacterium
CCAGTATCCAGTGCGACGCTTTCAGAAGGGCGAGATTATACTCGTACAGGGAGAAGTACCCAAAAGTGCTTACATTGTTAAAAAGGGTGTGGTTAAGTCATATAATCTAACTGCGCAAGGTGAAGAAAAGCCGATTAGTTTCGATGTCGTAGGCGAAATGTTTCCTATCGCTTGGATGTTTGGCAAAGCCAAATTTGCGCAATATTATTATGAAGCCTTTAGTGACTGTGAAGTGTATGCTCTGCTCCCCGAGGAATACATAGGTTTTCTTAAAAAGGATCCCGCGGTCTTGTTTGAAACGTTCGACGGATTTGTCTCGAACCATATCAATCACCAAATGCGTATCAATGCACTTGAACAATCTAAGGCGGCTGCTAAAGTCCTCTATACAATTCACTTTTTATGCTTACGTTTTGGTCGTGAAATTAAGGCAGATACTGTACGGATTGAATTACCACTAACACAGCAAGATTTAGCTAATTTCATGGGACTTACGCGTGAAACTACTGGGATTGAGCTCAAAAGACTGCAGCGCCAAGGTGTTTTATCGTATCGTAAGCAAAATTATTTGGTCAAAACGAATGAATTGGATGAATTATTGGATGAAGATTATGACCAAGGCCATTTGGACAAATAAAAATCACCCGTTTTAAGGGGTGATTTGTCAAATCTGTAATAGGTGAAGCTTAAAGAGCTCTTTTGAACTCTTGCTCTTTGCGACGCAAAAATCTCTCAGCTTTTAGTTCCCAGTTGCTTGATATTTCTTCGTATAAATCTTCAAAACTCATTACATCTGATACTCGTGTAGGTTTGTTTATAAGTTTAAACTTTTTCATATCTCCCCTAGGCCTCCCTTTTATTGCTTAATCGTACTATTAGCATATGCGCTATTAGATACCTTTACTGCGAAATAATTCACAAAGATTACGTGATAATACTCACATACGTTCGCTAATCTATTAAAACTATGCGACGCACTGATTTAGACAGCTGACTGCGGTTACCTTCGCCTTGATAGGTCTTTACTCCTACCCATAAAAGGTAGCCCAATAACATTAGGCATTCGCCCAGTAGAGCTACATTGTACCAACCGGCCAGTCGCGAGGATCCATAGGTCAGCCAGCCGCCAGTAACAATTAATACTAAAGAACTCATTCTAATTGCTAACCAATGAATGTGCCGGCTTCGTTTGCTGGGTTTACTAAGCAAACCATCAAACACCACAGTTGCAATCATGCTGATTCCGGCTAGCAATAAACCAAAAGAATGAATGTCGCTATTCCAGCTGATAGGTACTAGCGCTACTATATATAATCCGAAAATGGTCAGGGTCATCAAGCCCGTAACGGGCATGGTACGTTTCCAGGTACGTGCCAAGTAATTGCGCCAGCGCCACATGCCATACGCACCTACAAAAACTGAACCTGCAAAATACGGAGCAGTACGGACGTCGTTGCCAAAATCACTGAACGCTGTCGATACATCCCGGAGCTCTGGTTTGATGGCAAAACAAATGGCAAAGCCGAGCGACATCATGCTAATGCCTGCAATGCCCCAAAATCGGCCATGTAAGCTACTAAAAAAACGAAAAATTAGAACTTTGTCCAAAAGTACACGTATTTTCTGCTTCTTGTATTTTATCTTTATATAACGTTGTCTTGAAACTGATTTCTGACGCATTTTATTTTCTTACTACTCGCTGAGCCAATAGCTTACGTAGTATTTGTGATGACATAAATAATTCGAAAACTTCTTCTATAGGAATCATTATTATTCGGTAAACTTCGGTGTTTGAATAAACATATGTGCCTAAAATTTCAATCATAACTACGCCTACTCCCATAATTGCTACGAGCAGTAGGATATCCGAAAAAACACGGAGTTGTTTATGATACCTGCGTAATATAAATATAACTACGACCAAGAACGTTATTACTCCTATCGCTGGAACTACCCAAGCGTGGTACAGAGGGTTTGACCCCGTTATATTGAGTAATTTACGAACTGGTTTAGCCAACTGCTCATGTAAAATCAAAATTTCGTCTAAAGCGAAGTAACTGAATAAAATTGCCAATAAACCCCAGCCCATCTTTTGTACGAAATGTTTGGCCTGAAATATCAAAGCTAGAGACGTTAATGAACTTAAGCCTAGTAGCAAGCTGCTCGTGGCTGTAGGAATGTTGTATTCTCGGTCTAGGTCGAACCATGATGCTAGAGTGGCAACAGATTCGTTGGGACTATTTAGAGTGAGGAGTACTGCTGTCCAATGCGCGAGCAACAGAAACGCGATCCAACCATACACGTATGGCATAAAACGGCTCACATTCGTAGCCGGCTTGTTATTCATAAAATAAGCATAACTTGTATCCCTGTTAGATACAAATCACTACTTGCTTTGACCATCTATGTTTACATACCTCTACTTGTAAGCAATAAATATAGGTTGTAGAACATATATTCTGTATAATTGGCAATAATATTTGGGAAATATATTATGGATAGCGAAAATGCTTTATCTTCCAGTCGTTTGGTTGTGCCAAACCTACCCGTTTCGAAGCGTGTAGGTAGTCTCCTTCGTTCCATGGAATATTTTGTACAGAACCCTCCGAATGGCGAACGTGATGATATAGAATCTGCATTCTACAGTGCAGTATTGGATCAGCAACACGCTCGACCGGACTTTGGCGAGCTGATACAGGATTTTGTTGCAGCCCGACCCGAACTGACTACAACGCACACCAGGTACTTGCTAAGGAGTAGTTTTCAAAAAATTGCCGTTCGACAACATGCCGATTATCCGGAAGGTTTTAATCAAACCAAGTGGAAAAACATAATTAGTAGCTATTTGGACGATTCATCTATTAAAAATGAGATAGTTTCTGACTTACATAATCGCCATTTGCAGACGAATATTAAAGATCGTTATAAGTCATTGCCCGTAATAATTGGTTGGATGCGTGCTAACAAACGCATTGGACATGAAGTAAATATTTTGGATTTTGGGAGTAGTAGAAATCATGGACTCAAACACCTTTCGCTAATGGATAAAATATCTGGCGTGAGATTTAGCGACACGGTAGTGGTTGAGCCGATTTCTGAAAGCCCAGCAGGTTCGCAGGATACTTTGGTTAATGAGCGTCATACAGCGGCTTTTAATCATCATCAGAACATGCCTGTGAACCTTAGGGTGGGACTTGGAATTGATAAAGAAAGCATCGATGACCCCACTAACGCTGAATGGGCACGGGCAAACCTCACGCACCGCGAATTTAAGGAGCACAAAGTAGATGAGTACGACCTGCTAGATATTATGCCGGTGAGTCAAAATGTTCGTTTTCAACAGTATGATTTACTAGACGCAGATCAAAGCAAATTTTTTGAAGTTTCGCCGGATGACCAAGGCGGATTTGATATTGTTTCGATGTTTACTATGCTAAATCAAATGTCCGAAACCGATCGCCATAGGTTTTTGCGGCTGGCTCGGCGATACGCAGACCCAATGGGAGTGGTGGTTGTTCAGGATTTTGCGCGGGTCAATCAGGATTTATCGACGGATATAGAGTTTTTGGATGCAGACTGGAATAAAGGCTTTTCCCACAGGACTATTGTTTTGGATATGTTGAAGCCGGTAAAGTACCAAGAGGCTTTTCTGTATGCCACTGGCAGGTGTGATAAGGTGCAGATAGCAGTGGGCGAAACGGCCGTCAAGCTTGTTGCTGGTGGTAATACAGCCGCTGTGAATCTCGCTGAGTTTTTAGACGTTACATCTGTTTAAGCTGCCTGTGGCAAGTTCAGCGTATTTTTTCATAAAAGCATGGTGTTCTGAAGTTATGTTTTCTGGCTGTACGTAATAACTATAAATTATCGCTCCACGGTCTTGGATATCCGTCAGCGGATAAATTACACTACAGCCAATACCAGCACCAGCCTGATTGAAGCGAGCTTCTTCAGCCGTGAGCGCTGGTACGAAAAGATCATGCCAGTCGGACGTTACTTGATACTTGCCACTATGAATAGCTTTTGCGATTACATTAGCCTCATTGGTCAAAGGTATTTGGATTTCGCGAAACTTCTTTACTGAGTAGTCAAGTGCTCCTTTTGCATGTTCGGTATCTGATAGCGCGATTCTGTCAATTGTTTCAGTCTGACTGTTTACTAGCAGCAATACTATAATTCCTAATCCAAGTGGCGCCCCACTGGCAAGAGTATTGAACGGGCTATTTACTACAGCTTGAAACAGTTTTTCTTTGCTAATCTCGGCTTCTGTTAGAGTTGTTTCGAGTTCTTGTATATATTTCGCGGACAGTCGGTAGGCTTTCATCATCATTAAGTATACTAACTTTCACAAAATACCGTACAAAGATAAGCCGTTCACTAGATGAGCTAATCTGAAGTAAATCAATGTTAAGATATTACTAATGGTAAAAAAGAAAACAAGCCGGTCTAACTCAAAATCTGCTCATAAGACTAAAAGGCATAAAAAAGCTGCTATCTTCAGTGTAATAAGCAGCAAACGATGGATAGTTATAGCCATAGCATTAGCGATTGGGGTTGGCTCGTATAATTTTTTGGTTAATCATGAGGATTTTGGGCCGCAATTGCCTCCCCCACCAGCTGACGCGTTATATAAGCAAGCTGATCAGCCGGTAGAAGCTCGGGTAAAAGATTTGCTGTCTTATATGACACTCGAAGAAAAAATTGGTCAAATGGCGTTGGTGGACAAAAATAGCTTGGTAAAAATCGAGGATATAAAAAAATACAATCTGGGCGGAGTGTTGAGTGGCGCGGGTGCCAAACCTAGCGTAAACACTCCACAAGGCTGGCTGGATATGATTAGCGTTATGAAACAGCAGGCCGCGAACTCGCGTTTAGGTATTCCTATTTTGTATGGAGTTGATGCTAACCACGGTCATGCCAATATGCTGGGCGCCACGGTCTTTCCGCATGCAATTGGGCTGGGCGCCAGTCAAGATAGTGAGCTAGTGCAGAGAGTGGCACTTGCGACGGCCAAAGAATTAAAGGCCACCGGCATAAATTGGAGCTATTCACCTTCGCTGGATGCACCCAAAGATATTCGCTGGGGCCGAGTGTACGAAGCTTTTTCTGACGACCCTGAGCTTAATGGTAAATTAGGAGCTGCGTACATCGCCGGCACTCAAACTTCTAGAGCTGACCAAGCAGATAAATCTTACGTCATGGCTACCGCCAAGCACTATTTGGGAACAGGTGCCATGCTTTGGGGTAAATCGAATCACAGAA